>JAVLCF010000055.1 GCA_031581195.1 Trueperaceae bacterium
CCGACGAGGGCGTCGCCGCCGCCGGCGTTCTCGATCGTGTGCGCGTCGCCGCCGGACAGCGTCGCCAGCTTGCCCTTGCCGAGCCGGTGGCGTTCCCCGCCGACGTGCAGCAGCGCTTCGCCCTCGAGCACCTGGTAGACCGACGTCCCCTCGCGAGCGGTCTCCTCGTCGCGTTGGCCGGCCTCGAAGCAGAGCAGGTCGACCTGCACCCCTTCGGCGCGCACCAGCGCGTTGGTTTGCACGGCGTCGAGGGAGAAGTGGCGGGCGTCGGCGATCGTCGCGATGGTCACGGGAGCCTCCTTCGGGGGCGCGGGGCGGGCGGCCGGCGGGGCCGGCCCGAACTCCCCGTCATGGTACGCGACGCCCTCCGCGGAGGGGGTCGCATCCCCGCCCCCGGGACGCCCCGAACGACCCCCGGAACGCCGTCCCGGGAGGGGCGTCCTAGAGGGGGTCGCGCACGCCGCACGCCCTGTGGATAGCGGAGGGGTCTTGACACGGCCCTGACGTTGTGCGTAGGCGACGGCGGGCGTCGCAAACGCCAGAAATACCGTCCTGGACGGACCTTAGAAAATTTAGTCGCGTCCAGCACGCGGACGCCGCGCGGCGAACGCACTTCTCCACAGGCCCAACGAAGCCTGTGGAGAACTGTGGAAAATCCGAGGAGGTTCGGCCCCGTCGCACGGGCGTCCGTGGACGGCCGTCGGGGGTCGGTTCCGGGGTCGGTTCAGGGGGCCGAGCCGGGCTCCGCGTCGCGGACCGCGGCGACGAACGCCGCGAGCTTCGCGGGGTCCTTCACGCCGGGCGACGCCTCCACCCCCGAGGCGACGTCCACGGCGTAGGGCGCCATCGCACCGACCGCGTCCGCCACGTTGCCGGGGTGGAGCCCCCCCGCCACGATCAGGCGCGGCGCGCCGCGCCAGGCGGCGGCCGTCGACCAATCGAACGCCGTGCCGCTGCCGGGCTTCGGGCCGTCGAGCAGCACCGCGTCCACCGGCCGTCCCGCCCACGCGTCGGGCGTGTCACCTGGATCGAAGCGCACCGCACGGATCACCGTCACGCGCCGGCGCAGGCGGGCGCACAGCGCGTCCGTGGCGTCGCCGTGCAGCTGCACGGCGTCGAGGTGCGCAGCGTCGATCGCGGCGTGGAGGGTGGCGTCGTCGGCGTCGACGAACACCCCGACCCGCCGCACGAACGGCCCTACCGCCGCGGTCACGTCGGCGGCTTCGGCGGGCGTCACCCGCCGGCGGCTGCCCGGCGCGAAGATCACGCCGATCGCGTCGGCGCCGGCCGCCTCCGCCGCGCGGGCGTCCTGCGGGCGCGTGACGCCGCACACCTTGACGCGGACGCGGCTCACGCCGCCCCCGTCGCGAGGGGGGCGGCGGGCACCTCGACCGGGACGATCTCCACCGGCCGCCCGACCACCTCGGCCAGCAGGCCCGACCGGGCCCGGGCGGCGTCCACCTCCAGCCGCGCGTCGCCGTCGACGTGCACCTCGACCTGCACGACCTCGGTGCCGACGTGCACGCGGAGGTCGTGGACGCGGCCGGCCTTGCTGCGCTCGAGCTGTTCGGCGAGGCGAAGCATGGCGGTCAGGGCCCGCAGGCGTTCCGCGTCCCCGGCATGGAGGACGGCGGGCGCGACGGTCGGGGTCGCCTTGCCCTTGCGGTGATGGAGCACCAGGTCCGCGATCAGCACCTGCTCGCGCGGAGTGAAGCCGGGTAGGGCGCGCGCCATGACGAGGTTCGCGCCGTGGCGGTGGTGCCCGAAGTAATCGATCGCCATGCCGACGTCGTGCAGGCGGGCGGCGGCGGACAGGAGGGCGCGGTCGTCGTCGCCCACGCCCAGCCGCGCCCGGAGGGCGTCGAACGTCGCGAGCGCGAGGCGTTCGACGCGCCTCGCGTGCACCGGGTCGGGGTCGTAGCGATGGGCGAGGTTGTCGACGGCGAAGGTCCGCACGTCCGGCGCGAGGGCGTCCGGCGCGTCGGGGAACAGGTAGGGATGGAAGACCCCCTCGCGCAGCCCGTGCCCGCTGACGAGGACGTGCTCGACGCCGGCGAGGGCGCGCACCTCGTCGAGGACGGTGGCGCCGGCGACGACGATGTCGGCGCGGTCCGCGCCGAGCCCCGGCACGCCGGCGCGCGCCGCGGCGTCCATGCCGGCGAGGTCGCCCGCGAGGGCGGCGAGGTCGTCGGCGGCGAACGGGTAGCCGTGGAGCAGCGGCAGCGGGTAGCCGCTACGCTCCTGCGCCGCTTCGGCGAGGGAGCGCAGGGTGCCCCCCATCCCGATCCAGGGGATCGCCCGGGGGCCGGGGCGGCCGTCGGCCTCCGCCGCCACCTCCCGCGCCTCCAGCCACGGCCCGACGGCGTCGCGTACCGCCGCGCGGAGCGCCCGCAGGTGCTTCTTCTTCGGCGGGTCGCTCGGCAGCCAGGCCTCCGTCGCGCGGACCGCGCCCAGCGGCCAGGAGGCGCCGGCGACGCTGCGCCGCGCCCGCATGTCGCTCAGTTGGAGGCTGCCCCCACCGAGGTCGAGGACGACGGCGTCGGGCTCGGCGAAGGCGTTCGCGACGGCGAGGACGCCGGCGGCGGCCTCCGCCTCGCCGGAGAGGACGCGCAGGTCGATGCCGGCCTCGTCCCGGGCGCGCGCCAGGAAGGCGTCGCCGTTGACGGCGTCGCGCACGGCGCTGGTGGCGGTCGCGACGACGTGCTCGATGCCGGTCGCGTCGCAGTAGGCGCGGAACGTCCGCAACGTCGCCAGGGCGCGGTCCATCGCCTCGGCGCGCAACACCCGCCCCTCGCCCATCCCCTCCGACAGGCGGACGACGTCCCGGAGTTGGTCGAGGTGGCGGTACCCGGCGCCCGGCACGTAGGCGAGCGCCACGAGCTTCGCGGTGTTGGAGCCGAGATCGACGACGGCGAGGCGGCGTTCCGGCTCCGGCGCGGGCATGCGGGGAGGATAGCCCAGCGGGGGCGACCGGCCCCCGCTGCGGGGGTCAGCTGGGCACGACGTCGAGGACCTCGGCGTCGGCCCAGAGGCCCTCGAGGTCGTAGAACTCGCGGGCGTCGGGGCTCATGAGGTGCACGACGACGCCGCCGTAATCCATCAACACCCAGCGGCTGGAGGGCGCCTCGACGTTGCGCGGGAGGCGCCCGTGCGCCTTCATGCGTTCCTTGACGGCGTCCTCGAGCGCCGTCATCTGCGGTTGCGATTCCGCGCTGGCGATCACGAAGCAATCCAGCGACGCCGTGAGGGGCGCCAGGTCGAGGACGCGGACGTCGAGCGCGCGCTTGTCGTCGAGCGCGTCGACGATCCACTGCACCTCGGCGAGGTGCTCGGGGAGGGGCGCGCCGGCCGGCGCGTCGGGGGTGGGGGCGTCGGAGGTCGGGGTGTCGGGCGTCGGGGTGTCGGGGGTGGGGGCGTCGTCGGGCATCACCAGGTCACGGCTCCATGGGTACGAGGGCGGCGTCGCCCGCGGGGGCGGCGAGGTCGGCTTCGTCGGCGCGCCCCATCGGGGTCATGGCGAACGCGTCGCCGGCCAACACGAGTTCGATGCCGGGCCGCACGCCGTCCGACGGCGCGAGCCGGTCCACCTGTTGCGTACCGACCCCGAGCAGGTCGGCGTAGAAGCCCGCGTCGCGCCAGTGCTCGGCGGTGGCGAGGACGCGGGTCCCGCTGGGGTCGAGACGCCCGGTCGTCAGGGTGATGCGCTCGGCGGGCACGCCGAACGCGACGAGGCGGTCGCGGTACCACGCCCCGAGGCCGTCGCGGCCGCTGGCGTCGACGATGCGGAGGGGGACGTCGGGCGGCGTCGCGACGGCGGGGGCGGTGCCGCCGTACGTGTCGGCCAGGAAGCGGCGCACCGCGACGGGGTCGGCGACGAGGCCGAGGGCGCCGTCGCGCTCGACCTCGAGGGTCGGCAGCGTCGCGCTGCGGATCTCCAGGTCCACCAGCCGAGGCGCGACGCGGCCCACGAGGGCCGGCGAGACGCTGGTCTCGACCCGCGCGAGGTAGGTGCGCAGCAGGTCCGGCACCGCGAAGGCGGTGCGGAACTGCAGCTCCTTGACGCGCGCCAGCATCGCGTAGGCGAGGCGCTTGACGTTGTCGAGCCGGTCGATGTCGCCGCGCAGGAACTGCCGGTAGCGCACGAACTCGCTGGCCGCCTGGCCGTCGAGCCGTTGCGGGCCCGGCTGCAGGTCGATCGTCAGGTCGCCGGCGACGTCGCGGTAGTACATGCGGGTGGGGACGTTGACCTCCACCCCGCCGAGCGCGTCGACGAGCTCCTGGAAGATCTGCAGGTCGATGATCGCGTAGTCGTCGACCGGGAGCCCGACCGCCGCCTCGACGCGCCGCATGAGGCCCTCGGGCCCTTCGCGGGCGAGGGTGCCGTTGATGCGCGCGGTGCCGTCGCCGACGAACAGGTCGCGGGGGATCGCGACGAGGGTGACGACGTCGTCGATGAGGCTGGCGTAGAGGATCGTGTCGGTGTTCACGCCGCGCGGGTCGACGTCGCCGTCGAACTCCCAGCCGGTGATGGTGCCCTCCGCATCGTAGATCGGGGTGCTCTCCCCCTCGCCGTACAACAGGTCCCGGCCGGCGAGGACGAACCCGAGGACGTCGCCGCCCCCCTCGACGCCGAGCAGCGCGCGTTGCGCGTCGCTCCACGCCGCGCGCTCCTCGCCGCGTTGCAGCGTCACGCCGACGAGGCCGGCGGCGAGCACCACGATCCCGAGGATCTGCGCGGCGCGCAGGACCCGGACGTCGGCGACGGCGCGGCGCCAGGCCGCGCCGGCCCGCGCCGCGAGGCGGGGCCCGCGGTCGCGGGGCGCCTCAGGCGGGGTCGGGCGGGAGGGCATCGTGCACCTCGAGGGTCTTGGGGTGGACCGGCTTGCCGCGCGCGCGGAGGTAGTCGACCTTCGTGCGGACGGCGCGGCGGTAGGCGCGCGGCAGGTCGCGCATGGCGAGGTCGCGGACGTCGTCGTTCACGCCACGCCCCGGTTCGGAGACGTCGGCGACGTAGACCGCCATGCCGATCCGGTCGTGCGGCGCGACGCCGAAGACGTGCCCCTCGATCGCGCCGAGCACGCGCGGGTCGTGCACGCCCCACGTTTCGGCGAGGGCGCGCGCGGCGCGCCCGTGCACCGCGAGCGGGTGCGCGCGTTCGGTGTCGCTCTCCGGCGGCGCGAGCTCCAGCAGGCGCGCGTCGGGCAGGTCGCGGGCGGCGTCGTGGAGGACCGCGGCGAGCGCGGTGGCGCGCAGCTCGTCGTCCGCGAAGCCGTTGGCGCGACCGATCGTCTCCGCGAGGGTCGCGACGCGCTGGACGTGCGCCCACCGCTCCGGCGTCACGAGGGCGCGCACGCGGTCGCAGTAGGGCGCGACGCTGCTGCGCCGGCACGGTCCGTCGGGGGGAAAGAGGGGGGCGTCGTTCTGGGCCATGGGCGGCGCAGGGTCGGCGGCGACCGCGTCCGGGCGGGCCGACCCCGTCGGGGGGGAGGCTAGCACGCGGCCCCCGAATCCGGCGTGCGCGCGGCTCACGCCGTCCCGTTCGGCGGTTCGGAGGGCACGTCGGCCGCCGCGTCGGCCTCGTCGGCGGCGTCGCGGGCGGCGGCGTCGCCCCGCTCGTCGAAGTAGGCGAACTCCGCGTCGCCGATCCGGACGTCGTCGCCGTCGCGCGCCCCCGCCTCGCGCAGGCGGGCGGCGAGCCCCTGCTCCTCGAAGTGGCGCTGCAGGTAGGCGACGGCGTCGGCGTTGCGGGCGTCGAACCGCTCCACGAGCGCCTCGACCGCCTCCCCCGTCACGCGCCACGCGTCCCCCTCCCGCTCGACGCGGAGGGGGCGGGCGGTGACCGTCACCGGGCCCGGCGCGGCGGGGGTCACGGCGGTGCGGGCCGGCAGCAACGCGAACGTCGCGTCGCGCAACGCCTCCAGCCCGTCGCCGCGCTCCGCCGACGCCGGCAGGACCGGGAGACCGGTCGCGGCGAGGTCCGCCTCGAGCGCCGCGACCTCGCTCGGGGAGGCGAGGTCGGTCTTGTGCAGCACGATCATCGCGGGCAGGTCCAGGAGGCTGGGGTCGAACGCACCGATCTCGGCGCGGAGCGCGGCGAACGCCGCGGCGGGGTCGTCGGCGACGTCGAGGACGTACGCCAACAGGCGCGTCCGCGCGACGTGCCGCAGGAAATCCAGCCCGAGGCCCTTGCCTTCGCTGGCGCCCTCGATGAGGCCGGGGACGTCGGCGAGGGTGAAGCGTTCGTAGCCGTCGCGCTCGACGACCCCGAGGTTGGGCGTGAGGGTCGTGAAGGGGTAGTCGGCGATGCGGGGGGTGGCGTTGGAGAGCGCCGCGAGGAGGCTGGACTTGCCGGCGTTCGGGAAGCCGACGAGGCCGACGTCGGCGATCGTGCGGAGCTCGAGGTGCAGCGAGCGGGTCCGGCCGCGCTCCCCGAACTCCGCGAAGCGCGGGGTGCGGCGCGTGGAGCTGGCGAAGCTGGCGTTGCCGCGCCCGCCCGCCCCCCCGCGCGCGACGACGGCGGTCTGCCCCACCTCGACGAGGTCGGCGACGAGGGTGCCGTCCTCGGCGTCGCGGGCGAGGGTCCCGACCGGAACGTCGAGGACGAGGTCCGCGCCGTTCTTGCCGTGCCGCTGGCGGCCCTCCCCCTGCTGGCCGGTGCCGCCGCGGTAGGTGCGGCGCGGCGTGAGCTTGGCGAGGGCGCCGACGTCGTCGACGGCGCGCAGCACCACGTCGCCGCCGCTCCCGCCGTGCCCGCCGTCCGGCCCGCCCTTCGGGATGTACTTCAGGCGCAGGAACGACACGGCGCCGTCGCCGCCTCGGCCACCCTGGACGATGAGGGGGAGGGTGTCGCGGAACGTCATGGGGGGAGGGGGCCGGAGCGCGGTCCGGTACGAACGTGGGCGCGGCCGGTGCGGCCGCGCCCACGAACGAACCTACGGTGCGCGGTCAGTCGGCCGCCACGGCCTCCGGGTCGCGCCGTTGGATGGTGACGAACCGGCCCTTGCGGCCCTTGTCGACGAACTTCACGGCGCCCGGCGTGAGGGCGAACAGGGTGTAGTCGTTGCCGAGCCCGACGTTCGCGCCGGGGTGGAAGCGGGTCCCGCGCTGGCGGACGAGGATCGTGCCGGCCTCGACGACCTGCCCGTCGAAGCGCTTCACGCCGAGTCGCTTGGATTGGCTGTCGCGTCCGTTCTTGGAACTGCCGACGCCCTTCTTGTGTGCCATGGTTCCTCCTCCGGGCCTCAGCCGCGGACCGTGGTGACCCGCACCTCGGTGTACGGCTGGCGGTGGCCGGTGCGGCGGCGGTAGTTGGACTTCGCCTTGAACTTCTTGACGTAGATCTTCTCGCCGCGCCCGTGCGCGACGACCTCCGCCTCGACCTTCGCGCCCTCGACGTGCGGCGCGCCGACCTTCGGCGTCTCCCCGCCGAGCATCAGCACCGGCAGGTCGACGGCGCTGCCGACGTCGGCCTCGAGCGCTTCGAGGCGAACGACGTCGCCCTCCTCGACGCGGTACTGCTTCCCTCCGGACTCGACGATCGCGAACATGGTGTCTCCTATCGGTTCCCCGCCGTCGTGGACGCCCGCGCGGCGTCACCGCCGGGGTGCGGGGGCCCCGGCGGCCGGGGTGGGGGTGGCGCGAACCCTCGCGGGTCCGCGGCGCAGAAAAGCAATGTAGCAGGATTCGGCGCGCCGGCGCAAGGCGCAGGCGATCGCCTACCGGCGCCGCGGCGTCGACGCCCGCCCCACGGCACGCACGAGCAGGAAGATCGCCAGCGCGACCGCGGTGAGAAGGCCGGCAAGGGCGACGGCGGCGTCCAGGTCCCGCTCGAGGGTGGCGTAGATCGCCAGCGGCAGCGTCCGCGTCCGGCCGGCGATGCTGCCGGCGAACACGATCGTCGCGCCGAACTCCCCGAGGGCCCGCGCCCACGCCAGCAACGCCCCCTCGACGAAGCCGGGGGCGGCGAGCGGCGCGGTGATGCGGACGAACGCAGCCAGGCGGGTCGCGCCGTCGGTGCGCGCGGCCCCCTCGAGCTCGCGCGGGACGGCGGCGAAGGCGACCTTGAGGGCGCGCACGTAGAAGGGGCTGGCGACGAACGCCTGAGCGAGGACGACGGCGGTGGTCGTGAACGCCAGGTCGACGCCGGCCTCCGCGAGGGGCGCCCCGAGCCACCCGCGGCGCCCGAACACCAGCAGCAGCGCGACGCCCGCCACGACGGGGGGCAGCACCACCGGGAGGTCGACGAGTGCGTCGAGCAGCCCACGCCCGGGGAAGCGGACGCGGGCGAGGAGGTAGGCGAGCGGCGTCCCGAACGCCACCGTCAGCGCCAACGCCAGACCGCTCGTGAGGAGGCTGAGGCGGATCGCGTCGAGGGCGACCGGCAGCGTCAACGTCGCGAGCGCCTCGGGCGCGAGGGCGCGCACCAGCAGCGCGGCGACGGGGACGACGAGGAGCGCCGCGAGCGGCGCCGCGGCGAGGAGCAGGAGCGCCGGCGCGGGGCGGCGCCCGCGCCGGGACGGGCGGTCGCTCACGGGGCGCGGAACCCCCGCTCGCGGAGGAGCGCCTGCGCGACGTCGGAGTGCAGGAAGGCGACGAAGGCCGCGGCCAGGTCGGGGTGGTCGCTGCCGGCGAGCGGGGCGGCGGGGTAGCGGGCGTCGACGTTGGCGGCGGCGGGGATCTCGGTCGCCGCGAGCCCGTCGACGGCGGCGGCGTCGGTGGCGTACACGATCGCGGCGTCCGCCTCGCCGAGCGCGACCTTCGCGGCGACCTGCCGGACGTTGGGTTCCTCGCTGACGACGTTGGCGAGGACGGCCGCTTCGAAGCCGTCGCCGCGCACGTCGTTCAGCGCCTCGAGGGCGGTGCGGGCGTACGCCCCGACCGGCACCTCCGGCGCGGCGAGGACCACGAGGGTGCCCGGCGCCGCGAGCGCCCCGAGGTCGGGCAGGGGCGCGTCGGCGGGGGCGACGGCGACGAGGGCGTTGCGGGCGAAGACCGTCGGTTCGGCGGCGAGGAGGCCGGCGTCGTCGACGACGTTCATCTGCGCTTCGTTCGCGCTGGCGAAGACGTCGGCGGGGGCGCCCTGCAGGACCTGCGCGGCGAGGGTGGACGAGCCCGCCAGGTTGAGGTCGACGCGGACCCCCGGGTGCGCCGCCTCGAAGGCGACCGCGATGCGCTCCATCGCCTCGGTGAGGCTGGAGGCGGCGGACACGAGCAACGCCTGCGCCGCGGCCGGCGGGCCGGCGGCGAGCGCGAGCGTGAGGGCGACGGCGACGAGCGGGCGGGCGTGCGGCATGCGACTCCTCGGGGACGGCGGACGGTCGGCGAGAGGGGAATCTACCAGGTGCGTCGGGCGCCGCCGGTCACCCGGCGATCTCCTTCTGCAGCGCCTGAATCGCGTCGGTCGCGCCGATCGCCACCAGGCGGTCGCCGGGCCGCACCGCGAAGTCCGCGCCGGGGTTCACGCGGAGCGCCCCCCCGCGGGTCACCGCGATGATCTGCACCCCCAACCGGGTGGGGAGGCGCAGGTCGGCCAGGGGCCCCTGGAGCGGCGAGGCGTCGTCGACCTCCACCTCGACGACCTCGTGGTCGGGCCCGAGCTGGAAGGCGTCGACGATGCTAGGCGTCGCGATCTGGTGCGCGAGGCGCACCCCGAGGTCGTGCTCGGGACGCACCACCTCGTCCGCCCCGACGGCGGCGAGGACGCGGGCGGCCGCCGCGGTCGTGGCCTTGGCGACGAGGCGCTTCGCGTCCGCGCTGCGCGCGGCGACGGTGCACAACACGCCCGACTCGAAGTCGCTGGCGACGGCGACGACGACGACGTCGAAGTTCGACGCGCCGAGCTCGCGCAACGTCGCGACGTCGCTGCCGTCCCCGACCGCGGCGTGCGCGACGTCGTCCATGAGCGGCTTGAGGGCCGCCTCGTCGCGGTCGAGGACCACCACCTCGTGGCCGCCCTCGGTCAACGTCGTCGCGAGCGCCACGCCGAACCGTCCGGCCCCGATCACCAACACCGATTTCTTCACGTCGCCTCCGTTCCGGGCCGCCCCGCGGGGGGCGGCCGCCCCGTTCGACGGTGCCCCCTCACCCGATGATCACGTCCTCGGTCGGGCGCCGGACCCGCCGGGTGCGCGGCGCTTCGACGAGGGCGAGGGCGAGGGTGAGGGGCCCGATGCGACCGATCAGCATCAGGGCCATCAATACCGCTTTCGCGGGGGCGGACACCACCTCGGTCGCCCCGACGCTGAGCCCGACCGTCCCGAACGCCGACGTCGCCTCGAAGGCCAGCGCGAGCGGGGCGACGTCGGGCTCGAGCCACAGCAGGGCGGTGACCGCCGCCCCGAGCAGGCTGGCGGCGAGGAAGGCGACGACGAAGGCGCGGATCAACAGCGCGTCGGACACGCGCCGCCCGAACGCCTGCAGCGCCCCCCGCCCCCGCGCCAGCGACCAGGCGCTGCCGACCAGCACGAACGCGGTCGTGGTCTTGATGCCCCCCGCCGCCGATCCGGGACCGCCGCCGACGAACATCAGCAGCATCGTCCACGCCTGCGTCGCGGGACGCAGGTCGGCCGGATCGACGGCGGTGAAGCCGGCGGTCCGGGGGGTCGCCCCCTGGAACGCCGCCAGGCCGAGCCGGGCGTGCGGGGGGTGCGCCCCGAGGGTCGCGGGGTTCGTCCACTCGAGGACCGCGACGCCGAGCCCCCCGAACGCCAGCAGCGCGGCGCTGGTGACGAGCACGACGCGGGCGTGCAGGCCCAGTCGGCGGCGGGCGCCGCGGAGGCGCTGGGCCCCCTCGACGAGGACGGGGTGCCCGAGGCCGCCGGCGACGAAGCCGACCGCGATCAGCGCCAGCGGCAGCGCCCCCCCGAGCCCGCCGGCGAGGCTGGTCGCGTCGGTCGAGAAGCCGGCGTTGTTGACGGCGCTCACGGCGTGGAAGAGCGCCTGCCAGGCGGCGTCGGCAGGCCCGAAGCGGGGCAGGTAGGCCGCCCACAGCCCGACCGCGAGGAGCGCCTCGAGCGCGAACGTGATCGCCGCGACGCGCCGCGCGAGCCGCACGACCCCGCCGACGTGGAGGGCGCCGCGCTCCGCCGCCAACCGCAGGCGCTCCTCGACGCCGACCCGCGCGCCGAGCAGGACCGCGCCGAGCACGCCGAGCGTGACGATGCCGAGCCCCCCGACCTGGATCAGCGCGAGGATCGCGACCTGCCCCCCTGGGTTGAAGGCCGCGACGGGGACGGGCGTGAGGCCGGTGACGGTCACGGCGCTGACGGCGGTGAACGCCGCGTCGACGAAGGACACGTGGACGCCGGGGGCGTGCAGGGCGGGCCAGGCGAGGAGGGCCGTCCCGACGACGCTCGCGCCGAGGAACGCCGCGAAGATGCGGCGGGCGGGGCGGAGCGGACGCCTGGGCGTGGCGGGCCGGGGGCGACGGCGGAGCACGGGGGAGTCTACGCCTCCGCACGGCGGCGGGCCGTGCAGGCGGGCGGCGCCGTTGACGCCCGGCGGCCGGCCGGGCGAACCTTGAGGCTCGCGGCCTCCGGGGCCGCCCCGAGGAGGCGCGATGTCGACCCCGTTCGACCCGACCGATCACCCCCACCGCCGCATCGACCCGCTGTCGGGCGGCTCGGTGCTGGTGAGTCCCCACCGGACGAAACGCCCGTGGCAGGGCAAGCAGGAGACGCCGGCGCCGGCCGACCGGCCGGCGTACGACCCGACCTGTTACCTGTGCCCCGGCAACGAGCGCAAAGGGGGGGACCGCAACCCGGACTACGACGGTACGTTCACGTTCACGAACGACTTCGCGGCGCTGCGGCCCGACGTGCCGGACCCCGGGCCGGACGGGGATCCGTTGCTGGCGCGCTCGGGCGTGCGCGGCACCAGTCAGGTGATCTGTTTCTCGCCGCGGCACGACCTCACGCTCGCCGAGTTCGACCACGCCGGGCTCGCGCAGGTCGTGGCGTTGTGGGTGGAGCGCACCGAGGCGTTGGGGCGCGACTGGCGGTGGGTGCAGATCTTCGAGAACAAGGGCGAAGCGATGGGGGCCAGCAACCCCCATCCGCACGGCCAGATTTGGGCGCTGGACGCGCTGCCGACGCTGCCGGCGGCGGAGGACGTGCACCAGCGGGCGTGGCTGGACGATCACGGCGAACCTCTGTTGGTGCGCTACGCCGAGCTCGAGCGGGCGCGGGGCGAGCGGGTGGTGAGCGCCACGGAGCACTGGGTCGCGGTGGTGCCCTGGTGGGCGACGTGGCCGTTCGAACTGCTGATCCTCCCGCGCCGGCACGTCCTGCGCCTCCCCGACCTGACCGCGGTGGAGCGCGACGACCTGGCGACGCTCTTGGGGCGGGTGCTGCCGACGTTGGACCGGCTGTTCGACACGCCGTTCCCGTACTCGATGGGGTGGCACGGCGCGCCGACCGGGCCGGGCTTCCGCATCGAGGACGAGCACGCGGTGCACGACCACTGGCAGCTGCACGCACACGTCTACCCGCCGCTCCTGCGCAGCGCGACGGTGCGGAAGTTCATGGTCGGCTTCGAGATGCTCGGGGAGGCGCAGCGCGACCTGACGCCGGAGCAGGCGGCGGAGCGGCTGCGGGCGGTCGCGCCGTGAGCGGGGCGGTGCGGACGCCCGCGGCGTTGCGCGCGGCGTTCGAGCGGCACGTCGGTCGGCCCGCCACCGCGCTCGTGCGGGCTCCGGGCCGCGTGAACCTGATCGGGGAGCACACCGACACGAGCGACGGCTTCGTGCTGCCCATGGCGATCGACCGGGAGGTGCGCTTGGCGCTGGCGCCCCGCGACGACGGGCGCGTGCGCCTGGTGGCGCTCGACGTCGTGGGCGCGGACGGCGCGCCGGAGGAGGACGTCTTCGACGTCGGCGCGCCGCACGTCCGCGACGGCTGGGCGGCGTACGCGCACGGCGTCGCGTGGGCGCTGGGGGAGGTCGGTGCGCCCCGCGTCGGGTTCGACGCGGTCGTGACCGGCGACGTGCCGCGGGGGGCGGGCCTGTCCTCCTCCGCGGCGCTCGAGTTGGCGGTCGCGCGGGCGTTCCACGAGGCGGCCGTGCAGGCCGCCGCCGCGGAGGGCGGCGACCCGCCGCCCGCGTGGGACGCGACCGCGATGGCGGTCGCCTGCCGCCGCGCGGAGAACGCGTGGGTGGGCGTCGCGTCGGGCGTGATGGATCAGTTGGTGTGCGCCGCGGCGGAGGCGGGGTCGGCGTTGTGGATCGACTGCCGGACCCTCGACGTCGCGCCGGCGCCGCTCCCGCCCGGCGCGCGCGTCGTGATCCTCGACACCGGCACCCGGCGGGGGCTGGTGCACAGCGCCTACAACGAGCGACGCGCGCAGGTGGACGCCGCCGCGGCGGCGCTCGGGGTGGCGGCGCTGCGCGACGCGAGCGAGGCCGACCTGGCGGCGCACGCGCCGGACATGGAGGACGCCGTCCACCGCCGGGCCCGCCACGTGATCCGCGAGAACGCGCGGGTGCAGGCCGCGACGGAGGCGATGGCGGCGGGGGACGCCGCGGCGTTGGGGACGTGGATGAACGCGAGCCACGCGAGTCTGCGCGACGACTTCGAGGTGACCGGCCCGGCGTTGGACGCCATGACGGAGGTCGCGCAGGCGCACCCGGCGTGCTTCGGGGCGCGCATGACCGGCGCCGGCTTCGCCGGCTGCTGCGTCGCGCTGGTCGACGAGGCGCACGTGGACGGCTTCCTGCGTGACGTCGAGGCGGGCTACGTCGCACGGACCGGGGAGACGCCGGCGCTCTACCCCGTCCGCCCGACGGCGGGGGCCGGACCGCTCGACGACGGGGACTGACCCGTCGCCGACGCGCGGGCGGCGAGCAGGAAGGCGACGCCGGCGACGAGGGCGGGGGTGGAGAGCGACGCGATGACCGCCTGGCCGGCCGGCGCGCCGGCCGGCGTCGCGAGGCGGAGCGCCATCGGGACGCCCGCCAGCACGACGACGGTCCAGCCCGCCGCGCGGGGCACGCGGCGCGCCGCGACGGCGGCGGCGCCGGCGAGGACGTAGACGAGGGCGAGGTCGATCGGTCCGGCGACCGCCTGCCAGGCCACGACGGCGGCGGGCGCGACCGCCTCCCACGCCGCGAGGCCGATCGGGACGGTCGCGGCGGGGGCGACCACGCCGATCGCCGCGCGCGGGGCGACGGCGGCGAGCACGGCGAGCGCCGCGATCGCCACCCCCCACGGCGTCAGGATCGCGAGGGCGCGCGCGGGGCCGGGGTCGGAGAGAAGCTCACCGACGAGGATCAAGCCGAAGAACCCGCCGAAGACCCCGAGGAGGGCGCCCCCGACGAGGAGGTGGGCGTGGCGCCGGCGGGCGGGCGGCCGGCCCCCGACCGCGAGGTGGACGACGGCCAGCGCCGCGACGGGGAGCACGGCGAAGGCGAGGGGGGTGAGCAGGCGTTCCATGCGACCTCCGAACCCGGACGCCCCGCCCGGAACCCCCAGGGTAGGGGGGCTCGGGCGCGGGTGTGGCGCATCGGTACGCGCGGGCGGCGTCAGAGCAGGGTGCCGCGCAGCACGACGCTGGCGACGCTGAAGTACAGGACGATGCCGGTGACGTCGACGAGGGTCGCGACGAAGGGGGTGGAGGAGGCGGCGGGGTCGGCGCCGAGGCGTTGCAGGACCATCGGGAGGATCGTGCCGACGAGCGAGCCCCACAGCACGACGAACAACAGCGACACCCCGATCGTGAGGCCGACCCACGCCCACGCGTCCCCGAACCCGGCGCCGAACGCCTGCCCGAGGCCGACGCGCGCGAAGCCGAGGGCGGCGAGGACCGCCCCGATGATCGTGGCCGCCGCCGCCTCGCGGGCGACGACGCGGCCCCAGTCGCGGAGGCGGGCTTCGCCGGTGGTGAGGGCGCGGATGATGAGGGTCGCCGCCTGCGAGCCGCTGTTCCCGCCGGAGCTGATGATCAGGGGCACGAACAACGCCAGCACCAGCGCCTGCGAGAGGGCGTCCTGGAAGCCGGCCATGGCGGTGGCGGTCAGCATCTGGCCGAAGAACAGAAGCACCAGCCAGGGGAGGCGCTTGGCGACCATCGTGCGGATGCGGATCGACAGGTAGGGCTCGTCGATCGCCTGCGACCCCCCGAGCAGGTGGATGTCCTCCGTCGCCTCCGCTTCGGCGACGTCGAGAACGTCGTCGACGGTGACGATGCCGAGCAGGACCCCCTCGTCGCCGACGACGGGGAGGGCGGTGCGTTCGTACTTCTTGAACGCGGCGACCGCCGCCTCCTGGTCGCCGTGCGCGGGCAGGGCGACGTACTCGTGGTCCATGAGTTCCGCGACGCGGGCGTCGGGCTCGATGAGCAGCAGTTCGCGCATGCGCAGGTCGTCGACGAGGCGGCCCCCTTCGGTGACGTACACGACGTTCAGGGTTTCGCTGTCGCGGCCGTAGAGGCGCACGTGGTCGAGCGCCTCGCGGATCGTCCAGTGCGGCTTCACCTGCACGTAGTCGGGGGTCATGAGCCGCCCGATGGAGTCCTCGGGGTAGCCGAGCAGCCGCACGGCGACCTCGCGCTCCTCGGGGGACAGCAGGTTCACGAGGCGTTTCGTGACGCGGCCCGGGAGGTCGCCCAAGAGTTCGGTGCGGTCGTCGGGGCTCATGTCGTCGAGGATGGCGGCGACGTCGGCGTCCCCGAGCGCCCGCAGGAGGCTCTCCTGCGCGTCGAAGGGGAGCGCGTCGAGGACGTCGGTGGCGACGTCGCGGGGCAGCAGGCGGAACACGACCGCCTCCGATTCGCGGCCCAGCTCGACGATCAACGCCGCGACGTCGTCGGCGGCGAGGGGCAGCAGCTCGGCGCGCAGCTCGGCGAAGCGGCGCGCGGCGATGCGCGCGCTGCAGCGCTCGGCGAGCGCGACGACGTCGACGTCGCCGGTCGCGAGGGGGGGTGCGCCGGCGTCGCCG
>JAVLCF010000056.1 GCA_031581195.1 Trueperaceae bacterium
CGCCCCACCCTCGCGCCCCGCCGCTCCCGCAGCGGGCTCGCGTGCAGGGTCGGGCGCAGGGTCGCGCGCCGCCCAGCGCCGCAGCCACGGGTGGAGCCGACCGTCCCCGAGCGGCGCGTCGCCGTGCGGCGCGTCGAGCGCCCGCCGCACCCGCCGCCGCACCACCGGCCCGGCCGGCCCCGCCACGACCTCCCCGCCCAACGCCGCGGCGGCGACCTCGGCGGGGGGCGCGCCGGGCGCGGCGGGATCGGGGGCGTCCGCGGCGGGCGCACCCCCCTCCCGCAACGCCTTCAGGCGCTCCAGCAGGTCGCTCACCGCAGCGCCTCCGCGAGCGCGCGCGCTTCGGCCTTACCGGCGTGGCCCGCCTCGCCGGGCGGACCGACGCAGGACGGACACCCGTCGTCGCAGGGGCAGTCCCGGACCACCGCGTACGCCGCACCCATCAGGGCACGGTGGTCGTCGGCGAGGGCGTCGGCGAGCCCGACGCCACCCGGGACCGTCTCGTACGCCACGACCGCCGGCAGACCGTCCAGCAGAGCGCTCGCGCCCTCCGCGATCACCCCGAGGTCGCGCGCGTCGCTCAGGATGCGCAGCGGCGCCAGCGACCGTAGGACGTAGGCGAGTCCCGCCAGCCCGCTGCGCACCCGCACCGACCGCTCCGCGCGGGCGTGACAGGCGGGACAGAGCGTCACCAGGTTCTCGGGGCGGTTCGCCTCCCGCGCCGACGCGAACGCCCGGAACGGCGTGACGTGGTGGACGTGCAGCGCCGCGCCCGCCCCGTCGCCCCCGCAGGCCGTGCAGCGGTGCGCGTCCCGCGCCAGAACCGCGCGCCGCACCGCCGGCCAGCCGGACCCGTACGCGTTCGGGTCGGCCGACCACGCCCCCTCCGCCCGGAGGCGGTCGAGGGTCGCGGCGTCCGGCCCGAAGGCGTACGCCCGCGTCCGCAGGACGTACGGCGGGAGGTCGAGCGCGTGGCGCGACAGCGTCTCGAACGTCGTCCTCCGGACCCGCCGGTAGCCGGTGACGGTCTCGCGCACGTCGACCTCCCCCGTCACGACGTGGGCCGCGCCGACCGTCCGCACCGCGAGCGGACCGGCGGGCGTCACCTCCCGCTCCCGACGGGCGCGGGTGACGACCTCGTCCCCCGTCGGGCGCAGCACCGCGCGCCCCGCCTCGAGATCGAGCGTCACGACCTCGTGCGGCGCGCCGTCGTGCAGGTACGTCGCGCCGGGGTGCACCATCCAGCGGGCGCTGGGGCCGTCCACGATCCCCACCGGGCGGCCCTCGACGTCCTCGAGGTGGACGTCCGCCCGGCCCGCCGACCGCAACGACACCGTCGCGGCGGGGTAGGCGGACCCGATCCAGTAGGTGCGGCCCTCGGCGCGGTGCGCCTCGCCGTCCGCCTCCATCTGCCGCGCCAACAGAGCGACGTCGTCGGGGCCGTACCGGCCGTACCCCTCGTCCCCCTCGAGCGGCCGTTCGAACGTCGCGCAGCGCAGGTGGTCCAACGCCAACAACGGGTGGTCGGGATCGGTGAGCGCCCGCTCCGGCGCGTCGGCGAACAACCGGTCGGGATCGCGCGCCAGGTAGGCGTCCAGCGGCGAGCTGCCCAACAGCACCACCCCGACCCCCGGTCGGTCGCGACGGCCCGCCCGCCCCAAGCGCTGCCACAACGCCGACGTCGCCCCCGGGTAGCCGGCGACCACCACCGCGTCGATCCCGCCGACGTCGATGCCCACCTCCAGCGCGTTCGTCGCGACGACGACGCGGGCGACGCCGTCGCGCAACGCCCCCTCGATCGCGCGGCGCTCCCCCGACAGCAGGCCGCTGCGGTACGCCCGCACGTCGAGGCCGCGCGCGCGGAGCGGTACGACCATCTCCTCGACCCCCTGCCGCGACCCGGCGAACACCAGCGTCTGGCGGCCCCCCTCCGCCAACGCCCCCGCGACGCGGGCGGCGTCGGCCAGCAGCGGCCTGCGGAGGCCGAGCGCTTCGTCGACGAGCGGGGGGCGGGCGACCCACACGTCGCGCGCCGCCTTCGGGGCGGCGTCCTCCGCGACGTGCACGACGTCGCGCCCCAGGACTCGGGCGGCGTGCTCGGTCGGGTTCCCCAGCGTCGCGCTGGTCGCGACGACCTGGGGGTGCGCCCCGTAGGCGCGCGCGAGGCGCACCAGGCGCCGCAGGACCCCGGCGAGGTGGCCTCCGAACACCCCGCGGTAGACGTGCACCTCGTCGACGACGATCCACGCCAAGTGCGTCAGGAACGCCCGCCAGAGGGTGTGGTGCGGCAGGACGCCGGCGTGCAGCATGTCGGGGTTCGTGATCAACGTGCGGGCCGCGGCGCGGGCCGCGGCGCGCCGGTGCGGGGGGGTGTCGCCGTCGTAGCGCACGACCGTCGACCCGCCGACCCCCGCCGCCTCCGCGAGCGCCGCGAACGCGTCGGCCTGCGACGCCGCCAACGCCTTGGTCGGGAACAACGCCAACGCCGTCGTCGCGGGGTCGCGCCGTTGTGCAGCGAGGATCGGCCCCTGGTACGCCAAGCTCTTCCCGCTCGCGGTTCCCGTCGTCAGCAGCACGTCGCGGCCCGCGTCGAGCGCCGCCCACGTCCGCGCCTGGTGGGCGTACGGGCGGCCCCGGCCGCTGGCCTCCAGCGCTGCGCGCAGCGACGCGGGGACGTCGGCCGGGTAGCTCCCGAACGTCGCGTCGCGCCCCGGCACCTCGCGCCGGGCGACCACCTCCACGCCGGTCGCCGCGAGGGCGTCCCCGACCCCGGCGGGGGCCGCGCTCAGCGGCCGACCTCCGGCGCGGCGTCCGCCCCCTCCGGCGGCGCCTCGGACGCGGAGGCGGGCGCCGCCTCCCCCTCGGGGTCGTGGAAGAACGCGTGCAGGGCGTCCGCGGCGGCCGCACCGACCCCCGGCACGGCGCGCAACGTCGCGCGGTCGGCGGCGCGCATCTCGTCGACGCTGGCGAAGTGCGCGAGCAGCGCATCGCGTCGCTTCGGTCCGATCCCGGGCACGTCGTCCAGCAGGCTTCGGGTCGCGGCGCGGCCGCGGCCCTTGCGGTTGCTACCGACCGCGACGCGGTGCGCCTCGTCGCGGACGTGGACCAACAGCCGCAGGGCGGGGTGCGTGAGCGGCAGGTGGATGGCGCGGCCCTCCTGCGTGATCAGCGTCTCCTCGCGCTTGGCGAGCCCCACGATCGGCACCTCGACGCCCGCCTCCGCCAGCGCGGCGCGCGCCGAGGAGACCTGGCCCTTGCCCCCGTCGATCAACAGCAGGTCCGGCTCGGGGAGCGACTCCGCCAGCCGGCCGGTGAAGCGCCGGACCAGCACCTGATGCATCGACGCGAAGTCGTCCGGCTTGTCCAGCCCCCGGATCTTCATCGTGCGGTAGTCCGCCTTGACCGGGCGTCCCCCCTCGAACGCCACGATCGACGCGACGGTGTGCCGCCCCATGAGGTTCGAGACGTCGTACCCCTCGATCCGCGCGGGCGGCTCGTCGAGCGCCAACTGGGCCTGGAGTTCCTTCGCGCCGGGCGCGTCGCCGCGCCGCTCGAGGCGGGCGAGCTCCGCATCGATCGCGGTGCGGGCGTTGCGGTTGGCCATCCCGACCAACTCGAGCTTCTCGCCGCGCTTCGGGACGCGCACCTCGACGCCCCGCCCGGCCCGGTCGCGCAGGAAGCGCGCCCACGTGTCCAGGTCCACCGCGTCGCTGGGCACCAACACCAGCGGTGGGATGCGCGCCACCTGGCCGTAGTGATCGGCCAGCACCCGCTCGAGGATCTCGGCGTCGTCGGCCGCTTCGGCGTTGACGAGGAACCGCGCTTCGCGCCCGACGACCCGCCCGCCGCGCATCTGGAAGATCTGCACGGCGGCGTACTTCCCGGCGGTGGCGAAGCCGAGGAAATCCAGGTCGACGCCGGGCGCCCGCGCGACGGAGGCGTCGTAGCCGGTGACCCGGCGGATCGCCTCCGCCCGGTCGCGGACCTTCGCGGCGCGCTCGAAATCGAGGCGGGCGGCGGCGTCCTTCATCTCGACGTCCAAGCGCTCCAGCACCTCGTCGACGCGCCCGTCGAGGAAGGCGCGGGCCTGGCGGACGCGTTCGGCGTACTCGTCGGGGTCGGCCTCGCCGACGCACGGCGCCAGGCACTGACCCATGTGGTGACGGAGGCACGGTTTTCGGCGCGGCTTGAGCGGCGTGCCGCTGTGCACCCGCAACCCGAACGTCTTGTTGACGACGTCCTGCACCTTCTTCACCGCCCCCGCGCCGGGGTACGGCCCGAAGTACTCGCCGCCGTCGTCGGTGCGCGAGCGGGTGAACACCAGCCGCGGGAACGGCTCGCGCGTCAACTTGAGGAACGGGTAGGCCTTGTCGTCCTTGAGCAGCACGTTGAAGCGCGGCTTGTGGCGCTTGATGAGGCTCGCCTCGAGGACGAGCGCCTCCTCCTCGCTCTGCGTGACGATGAAGTCGAGGTGCTGCGCGGTGGCGGTGATCCAGCGGGCCTTGCCGGTCCCGGTCTCGCCGAAGTAACTCGCGACGCGCGACCGGAGGTTCTTGGCCTTGCCGACGTACACCGGCCCCTCGCTCCCCTGGAACAGGTAGCAACCGGGCCCGGTCGGGAGGACCGGAAGGTCGTCGCGCGTCATCGCCACGCCCGCATTGTCGCCCGCGGGGGCGGGGCCGGCCGTAACGTCGGGCCCCGACCGGCGGCGCCGGTCACGTCCGCAGGGCGTCCCCCTCGGGCGTCAGCAGGTCGGGCGCGTCGTTCGTGGGTCGGTTCACCGCCCGGGAGACGGGGATCGCCTCGAGCGCGTCGTTCGCGGCGGGCGCCAGGAACGCCGCGACGTCCTCGGCGCGGCGCCGACCGGGCTCCATCCACGCCGCCGCCCAGGGCGGGGGCAGGACGACCGGTTGGCGGTCGTGCAGCTGCACCATCAACGGGCCCGGGCGGGTCGTGAGGATCGTGAAGCTGTCCGGCGGCGTGGCGCCCTCGTGGACGGCGTGGAGGCCGGCGAGCAGCAGCGGCGTGCGGTCGCGCCGGCGGATCCAGTACGGCCGTTTGCCCCCCTCCGCCTCGCGCCACTCGTAGAAGCCGTCCACCGGCACGAGGCACCGGTCGTGGCGCAACGCGTCGCGGAACGACGGCTTCGCGTGCGCGGTTTCCGCGCGGGCGTTGACCAGCGTCGCGCGGAACGTCGCGGGGTCGTCCACCCAGTGCGGGATCAGGCCCCAGCGGGCCCAGCGGACGACGAGGGGGGTCGCGGTGGACGCGGCGGTGGACGCGGCGGTGGACCCGGCGGTGGACGCCGCGTCGGCGTCCCGCGCCCGCACGACGACCGGGGCGCGCTGGGTGGGGGCCAGGTTGTAGCGCGGCGCGAGGGGCGGATCGAGTGCCTCGAAGGCGGTGCGCAGCGACGCGGCGGCGTCCGCTCCGAACGCCGGTTCGAACGCCGCGGCGAGCGCCGCGGGGCCGCCAAACAGGCCGTAGCGTCCGCACACGGCGCTCAGCCCTTCGCGTCCGCCCACGTCGCGCCCGACGCGACGTCGACGACGAGGGGGACGTCGAGGTCCATCGCGCCGGTCATCACCTCGCGCGCGAGGGCCTCGGTGGCGGCGAGGTCGCTGCGCGCGACGTCGAAGACGAGTTCGTCGTGGACCTGAACGATCATCGCCGCGTCGGGCGCGTCGGGCGCGGCGAGGCGGGCGTCGAGGGTACGCATCGCGAGCTTGATGAGGTCGGCGGCGCTGCCCTGGACGACGGTGTTGATCGCCAACCGCTCGCCGAGCGCCCGCTGGTTGCGGTTGCGGCTCGCGATCTCCGGGACGGGCCGCCGGCGCCCCAGGATCGTCTCGACGTACCCGTCCGCCTCCGCCCGCTCGACGCAGGCGGCGAGGAAGGCGTCGATGCCGGGGTAGCGCGCCTTGTACGCCTCGATGAACGCCGCCGCGTCGCCCTGGGGGATGCGGAGGGTGCGGGCGAGACCGAAGGCGGTCTGGCCGTAGACGATGCCGAAGTTCACGGTCTTCGCCACCTGCCGACGTTCGTCGTCGACCTCCTCGAGGGGGACGCCGTACACCTGCCCGGCGACGAAGGCATGGACGTCGAGGCCGGCGTCGAACGCCTCGCGCATGGCGGCGTCGCCCGACAGGTGCGCCAGCATGCGCAGTTCGACCTGGGAGTAGTCGGCGCTCAGGAGCACCCGGTCGTCGGCGGTCGGCACGAAGGCGCGGCGGATCATCCGGCCGGCGTCGCTACGCACGGGGATGTTCTGGATGTTCGGGTCGCTGCTCGAGAGCCGGCCGGTGGCGGCGCCCACCTGATGGAAGCTGGCGTGCAGGCGCCCGTCGCGGGGGCTGACGAAGCCCGGCAACGGCGCGACGTACGTCCCGAGCAGTTTCGTGAGCTCCCGGTAGCGCAGCACGAGGGGGGGCAGCGGGTGGTCGCTCTCCGCGGCGAGGGTCTCGAGGACCGACGCGTCGGTGCTGCGCCCGGTCTTGGTGCGCTTCACGACCCGCAAGGCGAGCCGGTCGAACAGCACCTCGCCCAACTGCGCGGGGCTGTCGGGGTTGAAGGTCGCGCCGGCCGCCTCCTGGATCTCGCCGCGGAGCGCCGCGACCCGCCCCTCGAGGGTCTCGCGGGTCTCCTCGAGCAGGTCGAGGTCGAGGCCGACGCCGTGGCGTTCCATGCGCGCGAGGACCTCGACGAGGGGGAACTCGAGGTCGGTGATCAACGTCCGCACCCGCTCGGGGGCGGCGTCGAGCTCCGCGGCGAGGCGTTCGTAGAGACGCCAGGTCGCGTCGGCGTCCTCCGCGGCGTACGTCGCGAGGTCGTCGAGGGGTACCTCCAGCATGGAGATCTGCCGTTTGCCCTTGCCGATCAAGGCTTCGGTCGGCACCAGCGTCACGCCGAGCAGGTCGGCGGCGAGCGCGTCGAGGCCGTTCCCGCGGCGTGCGGGGTGCAGCAGCGCCGCCGCGATCATCGTGTCGAAGATCGGCCCTCGGACGCGCGCCCCGGCGTTCCAGAGGACCTGCAGGTCGTACTTGAGGTTCTGCCCGACGATCCGAACGTCCGGCGCCTCGAGGGTGGGGGCGAGCGCCTCCAGCACGGCGTCCACCGGCAGGTGGTCGACGCCCTCGCCGCGGATGGGCAGGTACCAGGCGCGGCCCGGCGCCACCGCCAGCGACACGCCGATCGGCTCCGCATCGTGCGCGCGGAGGCTGGTGGTTTCGGTATCGATCGCGACGGCGGACGCCTCCGCCAACGCCGCGCGGACGTCCTCCAGGCCCGCGGCGTCGCGGACCGTGACGTACCCGTCGCGGGGCAGGCGCGCGGGCTCCGGGGCCGCGACGGCGGGACCCGCGGGGGACGCCGCGGGCCCCCCGCCGTTCCCGGCGAAGAGCGGCGCGTCGCCCTCGCCGCCGGGGAGGGCGTCCAGGAACTTCTGGAAGCCGAGCGCCTCGAACGTCGCGCGCGCGTCGTCGCGGGTCGGGTGGGGGGTGCGCCAGGCATCGAGGTCGACGTCCATCGGGACGTCGCGACGGAGCGTCACCAGGTCGCGGGTGACGGGGAGCAGCTCCGCGGAAGCGAGCAGGTTCTCGCGCCGTTTCGGGGTCTGCTCCTCGGCGTGCGCGAGGACGGCGTCGGCGCTGCCGTACTGCGCGACGAGCTTCGCCGCGGTCTTGGTCCCGATGCCGGGCACGCCGGGGATGTTGTCGGTCGCGTCCCCCACCAGCGTCTGCACCTCGACCGCCTGCTCCGGCGTGTAGCCCTTCGCCTCCAGCAGGTCGGGCCCGAACAGCAGCGTGCCGTCCTTGGGGTCGTACAGCCCGACGTGCGCGTTCAGGATCTGGTGCAGGTCCTTGTCCTTGCTGACGATGCGGAGTTCGACGTCGGCGGGCAGCCGGTCGGCGATCGTCGCGATGACGTCGTCCGCCTCGAAGCCTTGGCGTTCGAGGATGGGGACGTGCAGGTCGTCGAGGATCGCGCGGACGAGGCCGATCTGGTCGCCGAGGTCCTCCGGCGTCGCGTCGCGGTTCTCCTTGTACGCCGCGTAGGCGTCCTTGCGGAAGGTGGTTTCGTCGCTGACGTCGAAGGCGACCGCGAAGTAGGTGGGGTCCTGCCCCAACAGGTTGAGGAGGAGTTGCGTGAAGACGTAGGCGGCCTTGACGTTGCGGCCGTCGGGGGTCGTGAGCTCGCGGAACGGCGCGTAGTACGCGCGGAAGATCTGGGCGTGCCCGTCGAGCAGGTAGAAGGTCTTCACGGGCGTCTCCGTCGGGGCTTCGGCATCGCCGGCAACCTAGCACGCGCCGCCCCGCCGACCGGCTTCGTGGCGACGGGCAACGTCCCCCCCGACGGCGGGCGGCTAGGGTGGAGGGGTGCCCCTCGACGTCCACGCCCCCTTCGAACCCGCCGGCGATCAGCCGAAGGCGATTCGGAGCCTCGTGGAGGGCCTCGAGGACGGCCTGCGCTACCAGACGCTGTTGGGCGTCACCGCGTCGGGCAAGACCCACACGATGGCGCGCGTCATCGAACGCACGCAGCGGCCCGCGCTCATCCTCGCGCCGAACAAGATCCTCGCCGCCCAGCTCGCGAGCGAGTTCAAGGAGTTCTTCCCCGACGCCGCCGTCGAGTTCTTCGTCAGCTACTACGACTACTACCAACCCGAGGCGTACGTCCCGGCCCGCGACCTGTTCATCGAGAAGGACGCGAACGTCAATGCGGAGCTCGAGCGGTTGCGGCACTCCGCGACGCGGAGCCTGCTGACGCGGCGCGACACGGTGATCGTCGCGTCGGTCTCCAGCATCTACGGCCTCGGTTCGCCCGAGGAGTACGAACGCAAGCACGTCCTGCTCGCGCCGGGCCTGCAGGTCCCGCGCGACGAGCTGTTGAGCAAACTCGTCGTGATGCAGTACGAACGCAACGACGTCGAGATCGCGCCCGGCCGCTTCCGCGTCAAGGGCGACGTGATCGACGTGTGGGGCTCGCACGACGAGGCGCCGGTCCGCATCGACTTGTGGGGCGACGAGATCGACGGCCTGCACGAGCTGCACCCCACGACGCTGGAGCCGACCGCGACGCTGGAGGGCACGACGATCTTCCCCGCCAGCCACTACATGATGCCGGAGGAGTCGCTCGACGCGATCGTGCGGCAGATCGAGGCCGACCTCGAGGCGCGCCTCGATTTCTTCGAGGCGAACGGCAAGCTGCTCGAGGCGCAACGCCTGAAGGAACGCACCCGCTACGACCTGGAGATGCTCAAGACGCTCGGGACGTGCAAGGGCATCGAGAACTACTCGCGCTACCTCGACGGGCGCGCCGCGGGCGACACCCCGACGACGCTGCTGGACTACTTCCCCGACGACGCGCTGGTGTTCCTCGACGAGTCGCACCAGATGGTGCCGCAGATCTCGGGCATGTACAACGGCGACCGGGCCCGCAAGACGACGCTCGTGGAGTACGGCTTTCGCTTGCCGTCGGCGCTCGACAACCGCCCGCTGCAGCTCGGGGAGTTCTTCGACAAGGTCGGGCAGGTCGTGTTCGTCTCCGCGACGCCCGGCGATCACGAGGCGGAGCGCGCCGACCAGGTCGTCGAGCAGGTCGTGCGCCCCACCGGCCTGGTCGACCCGACCATCACCGTCAAACCGACGCAGGGGCAGGTCGACGACCTGCTGTTCGCCGCCCGCGAACGCGCGGAGGCGGGCGAGCGGACGCTGGTGACGACGTTGACGAAGAAGATGGCGGAGGACCTCGCGGAGTACCTCGCGAACCACGGCGTGCGGGTCCGCTACATGCACAGCGACATCGACGCCGTGGAGCGCCAGGAGATCATCCGCGACCTGCGCCTCGGGCGCTTCGACGTGCTGGTCGGCATCAACCTGCTGCGCGAGGGGCTGGACATCCCCGAGGTGAGCCTCGTGTGCATCCTCGATGCCGACAAGACCGGGTTCCTGCGCAACCCCCGCAGCCTCGTCCAGACGATCGGGCGGGCCGCGCGGAACGTGCGGGGCGAGGTGTTCATGTACGGCGACGTCACGACCGACGCGATGCGCGTCGCGATGCAGGAGACCGAACGCCGGCGCGAGAAGCAGCTCGCCCACAACGCCGAGCACGGGATCGAACCGCAGACGATCCGCAAGGCGGTCCGCGCGGTGCTGCGCTACGGCGGGACGGCGGCGGAGGACACCGCGGAGGTCGCGCCGGCCCAGCTGGACGACGCGACCCGTACCGACCTGCTGCGGCACCGCGAGATGCTGGAGCAGGAGATGTTCGTCGCCAGCGCCGACCTGGCGTTCGAGAAGGCGGCGTCGCTGCGCGACAAGATCCGGGAGATCGACGCGATGCTGGACGGCAGCGTCACGGAGGTCGACCTCACGAAGCTCGAAGGCATCGACGAGCTGGTGACGTCCCGCCCGGCGGCGTCGTGAGCGCCGCGCGGTCCGCCGCGGGGGCGGACGTCGCCTTCGCGGGGTTCGGTCGCGACGCGCTCGCGTGGCTCTCGGAGCTCGAGACGCACAACGAGCGGGCCTGGTTCCAGGCGAACAAGGCGCGCTACGAGGCGGAGGTGCGCGGTCCCATGCGGGCGCTGCTCGCGGAGCTGGGGGGCTGGTTCGGTCCGGGGAAGGTGTTCCGCCCCAACCGCGACGTGCGTTTCGCGCGGGGCAAGGGACCGTACAAGGCGTGGGTCGGCGCGACGGTCGGGGAGGGCGGCCGGGTCGCCGGCCGCTACGTCCAGCTCGACGCGACGCACTTCCTCGTCGCCGCCGGCGCGCACCGCCTGGAGCGCGAGACATTGGCCCGCTACCGCGCGGCGGTCCGCGCGGAGGCCAGCGGGCGGGCGCTGCAGCGCATCGCCGACGCCCTCGCCGAGGCCGGCACGCCGCTCCACGGCGCGACGTTGACGCGGGGCCCGCGCGACGTGCCGCCCGACCACCCCCGGCTCGGACTCCTCAAGCACACGTCGGTGACCCTCGAGGTGCGTACGCCGGTCGGGCCGTGGCTGGCGGACCCCGACGCGGTCCTGGAGCGGGTCGTGCCGACCCTCCTCGCCGCCGAGCCGCTCCTCGGGTGGCTCCGGAAGCACCTCGCGTGAACGCCCTGGACGCGGTCTGGGACGCGCTTCCGGTCGGCGTGCTGGTGGTGGACGCGGCGGGGGTGGTGCGTCACGCGAACCCCGCGGCGGAGCTCCTCCTCGGCTGCACCCGCGGGGCGGTCGGGACGCCGCTCGTCGATCTCGTGCGGCCGGCGGAGGACGACGCGGCGCAGGCGGGCGACGCGCCGTTCCTGCCGGACGTGGATGCGGTCGTCGCGCGCCGTGCGTGGCGGGGCGTCCGGACGATCCGTGCGGCGGGGGGCGCCCGCACGGCGGTGTTCGTCCGCCTCCTCGCCCTTCCGGGCGACGCGGACGGCCGCGTGCTCGTCACGCTTCACGACGCCGACGCCGAGGTGCGGCTGCGGCAGCTCGACGACCTGTTCGAGGGGCTCGACGTGGGCGTCGCCTGGTCGGACGCGAGCGGCACGACGCTGGCGGGCATGAACCGCGCCTACGCCGCGATGCAGGGGACGACCCCCGAGGCGCTCCTGGGGACCCCGATCCTCGAGCGCTTTCCGCACGAACGACGCTCGCTCGTCCAGGCCCGCTTCGACGAGGCCGACCGGACCGGCGTCACGACCTACGACACCGAACGCGTCCGGCCCGACGGCACCACGGTCCCGACCTGGACGACGGTGCAGCGCCTCGATCCGTCGACCGGCCTGCACGCGCGCTACCTGGCGACCGTCCAGGACCTCCGCTGCGTCCGGGCGACGGAGGCGGAGCTGGAGAGCGAACGGTTGCGCACGGCGCTCGCGACCGCGACGACGGCGGTGGGGTTCTGGTCGGCGCCGGTCGGGACGACCGACGTCGCCGTCGGCGACGGCTGGGCCCGCACCCTCGGCTACGGCCCCGACGAGCTTCCCGGTGGGCTAGCGACGTTCGAACGGCTGGTGCATCCCGACGACGTCGAGCGGGTCACGTCGAAACTCCGTGCGTTCCTTCGGTCCCCCCACGGGCGCTACCGGGCGGAGTACCGCCTGGTACGGCGCGACGGGGGCGTCACCCGCGTGCTGAGCCACGCGACGGTGGAGCACGACCCCGACGGCCGTCCGGTGGCGGTGCACGGGATCGACGTCGACGTCAGCGACCTGCACGACCTCAGCGAGCGGGTCGACACCCTGACCTACACCGACCCGCTCACGGGCCTCGCCAACCGCGCCGGGGTGCAGCGGGCGGTGGAGCGGCACCTGAAGCTCGATCCGAGCCGGGCGACCGGCACGGCGGTCGTGATGGTCGGCATCGACGGGTTCCGCGCGGTCAACGACTCGCTCGGGCACGACGCCGGCGACGAGGCCCTGGCGCAGGTCGCGACGCGCCTGTCGACCTACGCCGGGCTGTTCGAGGTCGTCGGTCGGCAGGCGGACGACCGCTTCGCGCTGACCCTGAGTTCGTGGGGGGACCTGAGCGACCTCGACGGGGAGCTCGAGGAGGTCCACGCCCTCTTCGACGCGCCGCTGTCGCTCACCGGACGCTCGGTGCCGGTCGACGTGAGCGTGGGCGTCGCGATCGCCGGGACCGACGGCGGCGACGCCGGCGAGCTGCTCGCGCACGCCGAGGTGGCGCTCCACGCCGCGAAGGATGCGGGGGGCGGCCGGACGGCGTACTACGCCGTCGACCTGGACCGGATCGCGGCGGAACGCATCGCCGTCCGCAGCGACCTGGCGCGCGCCCTCGCCGACGCGCACCTGCGCGCCGTGTACCAACCCCAACGCCACCTGACGAACGGTCGCATCTCCGGCTTCGAGGCGCTGGTGCGGTGGCGCCACCCGGAGCGCGGGGACGTCCCCCCGAGCCGGTTCGTGCCGGAGGCGGAACGCTCGGGCCAAATCGTGGCGCTCGGTCGGCAGGTGCGTCGCATGGCGCTGGCCCGCTGGCGGGCGTGGAGCGACGCCGGCCTGACGCCGGGCCGGGTGTCGGTCAACGTCTCGGCCCGCGAGATCGAGGAGCCCGGCTGGGCGCGGGGGCTCCTCGGCGACCTCCGCCGCGCGGGCGTGCCGCCCGAGGGGTTCGAGGTGGAGGTGACCGAAACGTCGGCGATGCGGGCGATGGAGGTCGCTCGGGACGCGCTGGATGCGGTCCGGGCGGCGGGCGTGCGGGTCGCGATCGACGACTTCGGGACCGGGTACGCGTCGCTCGCGCAGTTGCAGCGCCTCCCCGCGGACCGCCTGAAGCTCGACGTGAGTTTCGTGCGGCGCCTGGACGCCGACGGCACCGACGCCGACCGGGAGATGGTCCGCGCGATGGTGTCCCTCGCGCACGCCTTCGGGCTGGACGCGGTGGCGGAGGGGGTCGAGACCGAGGCGCAGGAGGCGTTCCTACGGGAGGTCGACTGCGACCTCGTGCAGGGCTGGCGGGTCGCGCGCCCCCTGGAGGCGGACGACGTTCCCGCGTGGTTGGTGGCGGACGCGGGGGGGACCCCGGACCCCGGTGGGGGCGGGCCCGGGGGCGCACCCTCCGCGGACGACGGCGCACCCCCCGCCGGCCCCCCGTCCTGAGCGACGCGCCTCACCAGCGGTGGTGCACCTGCGCGCGGATGCGTTCGTCGTACACGCGGCGGATCGTTGTCATCGCCGCGTCCGAGAGGGGCGGCAGGTCGGCCGCCGCCGCGTTCTCCTGCGCCTGACGGGGGCGCTTCGCGCCGGGAATGACGGTCGAGACGGCGTCGTGCATCAGGATCCAGCGCAGGGTGGTCTGCGCCAACGTCGCGCCCTCGGGCACGACCGCCGTCAGGTCGCGGGCGGCAGCGACGCCGACCTCGAAGTCGACGCCGGCGAACGTCTCGCCGACGTCGAACGCCTCGCCCGCGCGGTTGAAGTGCCGGTGGTCGTCCTCGGCGAAGGTCGAGGCCTCGGTGAACTTGCCGCTGAGCAGGCCCGACGCGAGGGGGACCCGCACGATCACGCCGACGTCGCGCGCCTGCGCGGCGGGGAACACCCGGTCGGCGGGCTTCTGCCGGAACGGGTTGAAGATGATCTGGAGCGACGCGACGACCGGCCGCTCCAGCGCGGCGAGCGCCTCGGTCTCGGTCTCGACCGACACCCCCGCCGCGCGGATGCGGCCCTCCGCCCGCATGCGTTCGAGGGCGTCGAACGCCGCGTCGCGTCGGTAGACCTCGGGTGGGGGGCAGTGCAGCTGCAGCAGGTCGAGGGTGTCGACCCCCAGGTTCGCGCGGGAGCGGTCGACGAAGCGGACGAGTTCGTCGTAGACGTAGCCGTCGGCCACGTGCGGGTCGAGGCGGCGCCCGGCCTTCGTGGCGACGACGATGCGCTCGCGTTCGCGGGCGTCGCGGTCCGCGAGGACGCGGGCGATGAGGCGTTCGCTGCGCCCGTCGCCGTAGACGTCGGCGGTGTCGAAGAAGGTGACGCCGGCGTCGATGGCGGCGTGGAGCGCGGCGATCGCGTCGTCCTCGGGGACGTCGCCCCACGCCCCGCCGATCGCCCACGCGCCGAACCCCACGGCGCTCACCTCGTACCCGGTGGATCCCAGTCGTCGCGTCTGCATGGGGGCAGGGTATCGGTCCCGGCGGGATGGGGACGTGCAGTCCGTCAGGTCCGCCCGCCGAAGGGGCTGGAGGCGGGATGCACGAGCCGGTGCACCGCGAGGGTGAGGGCGGTCGCGGCGAGCGCCCCGCCGAACACCCACGCCGTCCCGCGGAGGGTGCCGAGCGCCTCGGGGGCCTGCAGCATCGCGACGGCGAGCGTGAGCATCACGACGCCGCCCAGGAGCTTGAGGATGCGGGCGCCGCCCTCCTCCATGCGGACGGCGCGCATCGTGACGACCGCGCCGCCGAAGAGCACGAGTTCGTCGAGGAGGTAGATCGCGACGTACACCCCCAACAGACCCCAGAACGCCCCGCCGGCCACGCCGGCGTCGGCCATCCAGGTGCTCCACACGACCGGGAAGCCGGCGGTGCAGGGGAGCTCGACGAGGGTCACGCCGAGCGCCAGGACGGCGGTGGCGGCCAGCGTCGGGAGGAGCGCGCCGTCGGCGCGCATGATGCGGCGGACGCCGCGGTAGATGCCGGGCTTCGCGGCGTCGGGGGTGGTGAGGCTGACGCCGCGCCCGAAGGCGACGTAGTCCTTGAGGTTCACCGCCGCCATGGCGGCGGCGACGAGGGCGACGACGACGCGGATCCAGCCGAGCATGGCCAGGGTGGCGATCGCTTGGAAGGTGCCGGCGATGAACAGGGCGTACGCCGCGGCGGTGATCGCGAGGAACGTCGCGCCGACGAGCAGCACCCGCCGCCGCGAGCGGGTCCCGACGACGACGCCCACCAACAGCGCGAGGACCCAGAGGGAGCAGGGGTTCACCCCGTCGATCAGGCCGATGAGGGCGGTCCCGAGCAGCAGGGGGGTGGCGGCGAGCTCGAGCGTCCCGAGGCCGGGCACGGCGATCGCGCCGGCGGACGCGGCGGGGGGCGCCCCAGGCCCCGCGTGGGGGGACGCGCCCGCCGCGAGGGGCGGGAGTTGGCCGCGGTCGACCGCCGCGGCGAGGTCGGCGCCGTGCACCTCCGTGCCGCGGCGCGGCTCGATC
>JAVLCF010000057.1 GCA_031581195.1 Trueperaceae bacterium
CGTCGGCGAAGCGTTCCCGGCCGGCGGTCGGGAGGGCGGGGAGGCCCGCGAACGTCAGGTCGCAGTAGCTGGGCCCCACGACCACCACGTCGAGGGCCGGAACGTCGCTCACGCGTCGGCCTCGACGTCCGCCCCGAGCGCTCTCAGCGCCGCCGCGCGGTAGGGCGACGGCACGGGCCCCGCCAGGACGGGGTCGTCGGTCGCCCGCATCCAGGCCAGCAGGTCGGCGGCGAGGTGGCGGCGGACGTCGGCGTGGGCGGGGTCGTCGGCGAGGTTCGTGCCCTCGTCCGGGTCGGCCTGCAGGTCGTACAGCTCCAGCGGGGGGCGCTCGCGCGCGATGGTGTCGACCATGTGCGGCGTGACCGGGCTGCGGAGGACGTCGCCGGGGACGTTGAGGACGTCCACCTCGAGGTTCGCGACCAACTTGTAGCGGTCGGTGCGGACCATGCGTTGCGGTTCGTAGGCGGTGTGGAAGGTCTTCTCGGCGTACACCGCGTCGTGCAGGGTCGCCGCGTCGCCCTGCAGGAGCGGCCACAGGCTGCGGCCGTGCAGTTCCGCGGGGATGGACAGCCCGAGGCCCTCGAGGAGGGTGGGGACCAGGTCGACGTGGCTGGTGAGCGCATCGACGCTCCGCCCGCCGGTGAGGCCGCCGGCCGGCCAACGCATGACCAGCGCGACCCCGAGCCCCGGGTCGTACATCGAGGCCTTCGCGCGCGGCAACGCCAGGCCGTGGTCGGTGGTGAACACCACCCACGTGTCGTCGGCGTCGGGGCGGGCCGCGACCGCCTCGAGGATGCGGGCGACGCCGCGATCGAGGGCGTGGATGGCGCCCTGCACCGCCGCCATCTCCGCGCGGACGTCGGGCACGTCGGGGAGGTAGGGGGGGACGTCGATGCCGCGCGCGTCGTACGGCGGGTGGACGCCGTAGCGGCCGTCGGCGTGGCGGTGGGGTTCGAAGAACCCGACGTTCACGAAGGTGGGGCCGTCGGCGTCGCGGATCCGCCGCGCGGCGTGGTCCGCGACGTCGGGCGCGAGGGCGTGCGACGCGTCGTGCGTGTCGAAGCCGAGGGCGCGGACGTGCGCGGGCGTGTCGGTCGCGACGTGCTGCACGCCGACGTGGTGCGTGGCCCAGCCGGCGGCCTGCAGGTAGGACGCCAGGTAGCGCGTGCCGGGGTGCAGCGCCCAATCGAAGGGGGCGTGCGCGAGGCCGAGCATGCCGACGTCGTGCGCGTGCCGACCCGTATAGAGCGAGGCGCGGCTGGGGGAGCACTGCGGAGCGGTGGCGTAGGCGGCGTCGAAGCGGACGCCGTCCGCGGCGAGCGCGTCGATCGCGTCGCTCGGGACGGCGGTTCGGCCGTAGCAGCCGAGGTGCCGCCCGAGGTCGTGGCAGTCGATCATCACCAGGTGCGTCGGGGGGCCGCTCATCCCTTCACCGATCCCGCCGTGAGGCCCGCCGCGATGCGTCGCTGGAAGATCAACACCAGCACGACGAGGGGGACGGTGACGATGATGGCGGCCGCCATGATCTCCGCGATGGGTTCTTGTTGTTCGACGATGCCGGCGAACTGCGCGACGGCGACCGGGACGGTCTGCGCCGACGGGTTCGTGAGGGTGAAGGCGAGCGCGAAGACGTACTCGTTCCAACTCACGATGAACGTGAGGAGGCCGGTCGTCACCAGCGCGGGCACGGTGAGGGGCAGCAGGATGCGCACGAAGATCTGCGCGGTGGTGGCGCCGTCGACGACGGCGGCCTCCTCGATCTCGCGGGGCAGCCCCCGGAAGAACGACGTGAGGACCCACGCCGCGAACGGCAGCGTGAACAGCGGGTAGGCGTACAGCATCGCGGCCTGGGTCCCGAAGAGGCCGAGCTCGCGGACGTTCTCGTACATGCCGCTCAGGACCGAGATCTGCGGGAACATCGTCATCGCTAGGACGGCGTACAGCATCGCCTGCTTGCCGCGGAAGCGCAGCCGCCCGAGGGCGTACGCCGCGAACGACCCGGCGGCGAGGGCGAGGAGGGCGCTGCCGCCGGCGACGAGGACGCTGTTGGCGAGCGACCCCATGAAGCTGGCGCTGGAGAGCACCGCGACGTAGTTGTCGAGCGACGGCGCGCGGGGGATGAGGCGGGCCGCGCCGAACAGTTCGCTCTCGCTTTTCAGGGACGTCGAGATCGCCCAGACGAAGGGGATGAGGGCGTACGCGGCGACGACGAACACGAGGGCGTAGAAGCCGGTGGTGCGCGCGGCGGCGCGGAGGCGACGGACGGTCATTCGCGGTTCACCCCCAGGACGCGGACGTAGGCGACGGCGAAGACGAAGATCAGGAGGAAGATCAACACCCCGACCGCGGAGGCGTAGCCCGCCTGTTGGTTGTTGATCAACACGTCGAAGTTGTAGGTCGACATGCTCTGTTGCGCGCGCCCGAGCAGGACCTGGAACAGGTCGAAGACGCGGAGCGCGTCGAGCGTCCGGAAGATCAACGCCACCCCGATCGCGGGGCGCAGCAGCGGCAGCGTGATGGCGAAGAACTCGCGGAGGCGGCTGGCGCCGTCGACCCGGGCGGATTCGTAGAGCTCCTTCGGGATGACCTGCAGGCCGGCGAGCAGCAACAGCGCCATGAACGGGGCGGTCTTCCACACGTCGATCAGGATGACGCTGGGGAGTTGCAGGGCGGGGTCGGTGAGCCAGGCGAGGGGCGCGTCGATCGCGCCGAGCGACAACAACGCCTGGTTCAGGACGCCGGCGCGGGTGTCGTCGAGCATCAACTCCCACAGCCGTGCGGACACGACCGTGGGGATGGCCCAGGGGATCAGCATCACCGCCCGCATGGCGCCCCGCCCGCGGAAGCTCGAGTGGACGGTGAGGGCGATGAACAGCCCCAACAACAGTTCGCCGGAGACGCTGACGGCGGTGAACACGATCGTCGTCCAGATGCTGCGGACCCACCGTTCGTCGAGGGCGCTGAGCGACCACGCGGTGTCGGCCCCGGTGAGCAGCGGCAGGTTCCAGACGTACGCGGTGCGGTAGCCCTCGCGGAGCGCCTCGACGGGGAGGGTGTTCCAGCGGACGTCGCCGTCGCGGTCGAGGGCGCACGCGCCGTCGTCGTCGCGGCGGCAGGTGAGTTCGTCGAGGCGGACGGTGAGCAGGTCCCGGTAGTTCTGCAGCCCCACGAACTGCGGGACGGTGTCGCTGGCGAACCGCTTGTCGGTGAAGCTCGTGACGATCGTCGCCTCGAGGGGGCGGGCGGCGACCATCACGAGGATCAGCAGCGCCGGAAGGAGCAGGTTCCACGCCGCGCGCATCTCGCGGGCGGGAAGCGGTTCGGTCTCGAGGGTGGGGTCGTTCGCGAGCCGTGCGAGGAGGAGGCGCGACGCGATCGCGAGGCCGGCGAGGGCGACCGCCGCCGCGAGGCCGCCCGACGCCGCCACGATGCCCGACGGGCCCTCGAGAGCGCCCCAGGGGACGCCCTGCGCCGCGCGGGCGACGACGAGCCCGACGGCGAAGATCGACGCCCACAACGCCAGGTCCCGCGCGAGGCGGATGGCGCCGGCGCGCCGCTGCGCGACGCGAAGGCCGAGCGCGATCGCCGCCGTCCCGAGGCCGGTGACGAGAGAAGGGACGAGCAGGCCGAAGCGGTCGAGGATCGCCAGGATCCACGAGGGGCGTTCCGCGCCGAGGCGGGCGTCGAAGCCGGCGCGGACGTCGGGATGGACGGCGATGGAGAGCAGAAGGAGAAGGATCGCGCCGAGCCCGGCGAACGCCAGGAACCCCCCGAGGAGGCGGGCGAGGCGCACGGCGGGGGGCGGGGGGGCGTCGGGCGTCGGCATGGGGCTCTCCGGAAACAAAATAAGGGATGGGTCGGAGGTCGGGCGGAGGTCGGGCGGGGAGCGTTCGGACGGGGTCGGATGGGGTCGAGCGGGGTCGAGCGGGGAGTGGGCGCGCGGTGGAGGGGGTGGGGGCGGGCGACGCCCGCCCCCACCGACGGCGTCGCTTAGTTCGCGAGGAGCTCCTCGAGTTCGAACTCGAGCAGCGTCAACGCGGTTTCGGCGTCCTCCTGACCGGTGAGCACCTGGTGCACGGCGGTCGAGTAGAGGGTGGAGACCTCGTTGTACTTCTCGCCCGTCACGGTCGACGGGCGCGGCGCGGCGCCCTGGAAGACGGCGTCGAGGCCGTCGAAGAACGGCACCGCTTCGATGACGTCCGCGTCGCGGTAGAGGTCCGCGATCGTGGGGTTGATGGCGTTGTTGATCGCGCGCCGCTTCTGTTCCTGGAACGACGCGAAGTGCTTCGCGAAGGCGGCGGCGGCCTCGGGGTGTTCGCTGTACTGGTTCACGCCGACGCTCCAGCCGCCCATCGTCGCGGCGTAGCTGCCGGAGTCGCCGGCGGGCAGCGCGACGACCTCGAAGTTGCCGTCGATCGCTTCGCTCTCCAGGGTGGTGGAGTAGGCGTACGGCCAGTTGCGCATGAAGGCGGCGTTACCGGCGTGCCAGACGCCGCGGGCGTCCTCCTCGGCGTAGCCGACGACCCCGGGCGGCGCGATCGTACCGACCCAGGAGGCGACCTGGCTCAGGACGTCGGCGGTGGGTTCGTTGTTGACCTCGATCTCCCCGTCGGGGTTCACGATGACGCCCCCGCCGTTGCTGATCTGCCACTCGAGCGCGTTGCAGGTGAGGCCTTCGTAGTTGTTGCCCTGGAACACGAAGCCCCAGAAGTCGTCGTTGCCTTCGGCGCGCTCGCCCTCCTGGATGGTGGTCGCCATCGTCTCGAGTTCGTCCCAGGTGGCGGGCGGACCGTCGAAGCCGTACGCCTCGACCAGGTCGGTGCGGACGTACAGCATGCCGGCGCCGAGCCGGAAGGCGATCGCGACCATCTCGTCGCCCACCATGTTGTTCGTGATGTAGCCCGGGAAGTGCGCGTCGAGCTCCTCCTGCGAGAAGAACGGCATGAGGTCGAGCAGGTTGTCCTTGAGGATGCCGGGCTGGATGACGTCGACGCGCATGACGTCGATGTCGCCGCTCTGCGCCTCGAACATCGTGAGGTAGTTCGACAGCAGGTCGCTGGTGCTGGCGGGACCGTCGATGCGCTCGACGGTGATGTTCGGGCAGGCCTCCTCGAACGCGGCGATCGTTTCGCGTTCGGTGTCGGCGAGGTTGCCGATCGGATCCCCGACGTAGGTGATGGTCGCCTGTTCGTCGGTGATGCAGTCGATGTCGTGGGCGTGACCGTCGGCGTTCGCGGTCGCGAACGCGGTCATCGCGAAGGTCAGGGCGAGCGTGAGCAACGTACGCATGGTGCCTCCTCGGAGGGTCGCGCGGTGCGCGGGGACGGGGTGTGGGGGACGGGCGTCGACCTCACTCCTTTCCGGCGTCGGAAGCGACCCACACGGGGGAGCTCCACGCCCACTGATCGTTGCGTTGCCGCACCCGGACACGATACAGGTCGTGCGTCACGTGCTCGGGGCGGTGGGAGAAGTGCAGGGTGGTGGCGAACTCCGCTTCGCCGATCGCGCGGCGGAGCCGCACGGCGGGGGAGACGAACCCGCCGACGTGGCGGGTGCGCGCGCCGTGCCGCAGGTCGTCGAGCGGCACGGTGAAGCGCTCGCCGTTCGCGTCGACCTCGAGCTCGGTAGCGTCGTCGCCGTCCAGCTCGAGGCAGATCCCTTCGCCGGCGGGGACGCGGGAGTAGGGGTGGGGCCAGGTGCGGGTCGTGAAGCGGGCGGCGTTCCCGTCGACCTCCAGCGCGTGCGGGGCGAACGGTTCGCCCTCGGGCGGAGGGACGCTGGGGAACGCCCCCCGGAAGCGGGGTTCGACGTCGTGCAGCGTGCCGCGGTGGACGCGGACGGCGACGTCCCACGGGGTGGCGCGGTCGCGTTCGCCCCAGCCGACCTCGAGGTGGACCTTCACGCGTCCCGGGGGGGCGGGGTCGGGCGGCAACGAGGCGCGGTGGACGACGCGTTCGTCGTGGAGGATCTCGATGGCGTCGAGCCCGTCCCCGCCGCGCACGGCGACGGCCACGTCGCGCGCCTCGGCGGGCGGCGCGACGCCGCCCATGGCGACGCCGTTCACGCTCAGGGCGAGGTCGATGCGGTCGCCGGTCAACGCCCACGTGCGGCGCGCCTCGAGCGCGTCCCACAACCCGTCGCGGGTGAGGCTCTCCATCCACGCGCCGAGCCGCCCGTAGCCGTAGGCGCCGGGCATGGCGGCGTGGTGGTCGGTGGAGCCGACGAGTCCGAAGCGGTGGCCGGCGGTCCAGCCGGCCCGGGCGGTGGCGCGCCCGTCGAGCGGCCCCATGGCGTGCAGGTAGGGCACCGAGCCGTCGCAGCTTTCGGCGCTGCCGTGGAACGACATCGTCTCGACGACGGGGGAGCGCCCCCCGTCGAAGGCGTCCCAGTCGATGCCGCGGTGGCCGTGCTCGTAGCCGATGTGGTGCGGGATCAGGAGGGCGTCCGCGTCGATCGCGGCGACGCGGGCGCGGAGGGTGGGGAGGTCGGGGGCGTCGAGGATGTCGGCGGCGTCGGCGTCGCGGAAGTACACGCAGTGATCGCCGTAGCGGCGCGAGTGCCATTCGAAGCTGGGGACGGTGACGAAGCGGCCGGGGTCGTGCGCGGCCTCCTGAAGGCGGACGTGGTCGGCCCAGGCGGCGCGGGCCCGCTCGAAGCCCTCCTCGTGGTAGCGCACCAGGTAGGCGAGGTCGGGGTCGTCGGTGGGGACGTCCGGCCAGGCGCCGTGCACGGTGAGGCTGACGAAGTCGAGTTGCAGGGCGGCGTTGGCGAGCGCGGCTTCGGCGGGGCCGGCGCCGTAGCTGACGTCGGAGTGGTTGTGGAGGTCGCCGTAACGGGCGGTCCAAGCCTCGTAACCGGGGAGCACGAAGGGGGCCTCCAGGGGCGCGAGCACGGTCCGCGGGGGACCGGGGCGGAGGAAACGTCGAATTGCGCGTGCCCCTTTTGTATAATCTTTTCAAGAAGTCGTCAAGTCGGGGTGCCTTTCCCCCGCGTCGGCATAGGATGACGCCGCACCATGCAGCCACGCACCGACCTCCTCCGCCACCTCGCGCGCGAACCGCGCACCCTGGCGGACCTCGTGCACCTCACCGGCGCCAGCCTCCCTACGCTCCGGCGCGCCCTCGCCGACCTCGAGCGCGAGCGGCTCGTCGGCGTCGTCGGGCGCGAACCGTCGCGCGGCGGCCGGCCGGCGCAACGCTTCGGGCTCGACCCGGGCGGCGCCCTCGTCCTGGGCGTGCACCTGGTGCACCCGGGCATGCGGATGGTGGCCGCAACGCTGACCGGCGAACGCCTCGCCGAGCACGTCCCGGAGCTCGGCGACCTCGCTCCGGGCGACGTCGCGACGGAGGTCGCGCGCTACGCCGACGCCGTCCGCGCCCGCTTCCCCGACCGACCGTTGCTCGGCGTGGGGGTCGCGACGCCCGGGTTCGTCGATCCGGATGGCGGCCACATCCTGTCGATCGGGCGGGCCCCCGGGTGGACGCACGTCCCCCTCGCCGAGCGGCTCGCCGCCGCGACCGGCGTGCGCGTGACGCTGCACAACGACATGGACGCCCTCGCGAGCAGCGACGCGGCCGCCACCGACCCCGACGGCAGCCTCGTCTACGTGGGGTTCGGGGAGGGCCTGAAGTTCGCCCTCATGTTCGACGGGGTGCCGTACGCCGGCCCGTTCGGCAACGCCGGCCTGGCGCCCGACGCCCTCCTCGCGCGCCTCGGTCGGGGCGACGACGCGGCGCTGCTGCGCGTGCCCGGGTTGGTGGCCGCGGTCGACGGCCGCGCCGCCGTCGAGGGGCGCCCCCGGCACGCCACCCGGGCGCGCTTCGACGCCGTGCTCGATGCGTACGCCGCCGGCGACCCCGACGTCGCGCCGGTCGTCGGCCGCATGATCGAGGTGCTGGGGGCGGAGACCGCGGCGGTCGTCCACCTGCTGCAGCCCGCGACGCTGGTGTTCGGCGCGGCGTTGGCGGGGGCGCCCGCCCCCGTGGCGGACGCCCTCGAGCGGACCGTCCGCGCCTCCCTCCCGCCGCTGCTCGATCACGCCCTGCACGTCCGACCGGCCCGCCTCGTGGGGCCGGCCAGCACGGCGGTCGGCGCGACCCACGCGTTCGTCACGCGCTACGTCGCGCAGGACGTGCCCGCCGCGGGGGTCCCGACGTGACGGACCGCGCGTCGGCGTGCGGGTGCGCACCCACGCGGTCCGGTGCCCCCGCGGGCGGGGACGGTGGGGGCGCCGCCCCGCCCCCCACCGCGCCCACGCGCGCGCCGCGCCACGCCGCCCCGCCCCCCGGCGCGGTGGAGGTACCCGCCGGCGCGTTCGTGATGGGGACCGACGCGCCGGTGTACCCGAGCGACGGCGAGGCCCCGGCCCGGCGGGTGGCGGTCGGTCGCTTCGCGATCGACCGGACGCCCGTCCGGCACGCCGCCTTCGCGCGCTTCGTGGCGGACGCCGGGTACGTCACCGACGCCGAACGCCACGGCGGCGCGTTCGTCTTCTTCGACCTCGTCGCCGCCGACGACGCCGCGGACGCCGTCGTCGTGCCCGGCCTGCCCTGGTGGCGCTACGTGCCGGGCGCGGATTGGGCGCACCCGTTCGGGCCGTCGCGGCGCGCCGAGGACCGCGACGACCACCCGGTCGTGCACGTCTCCTGGCGCGACGCCGCCGCCTACGCCGCGTGGGCGGGGGGACGCCTCCCGACCGAGCGGGAGTGGGAGTACGCCGGGCACGGCGGGCGGGGGGCGGACCGCGCGGAGCCGTACCCCTGGGGTGACGTCCTTGAGCCGGGTGGCCGCCACCACGCAAACGTCTGGCAGGGCGCGTTCCCGGAGCACGACGCCGCGCTCGACGGCTTTCACGGCACGTCCCCCGTCGGGGCGTTCCCCGCCAACGGCTACGGCCTCGTGGACGTCATCGGGAACGTCTGGGAGTGGACCGCCGACCGGTTCGGGGACGGTGCGCTCCGCGTCCGCAAGGGCGGCAGCTACCTGTGCCACGCGAGCTCCTGTGCGCGCTACCGCCTGCCCGCCCGGAGCGGCGGCGCGGAGGACGACGCGGCCGGCAACGTCGGGTTCCGCGTGGCGTACGACCTGGCGTAGGCCTCCGCGCCCGCCGCGAACGGGCCGCAGCGCACGGACGCTGCACGGGGTCTCGCCGTACGCTCTACGCATGATTCACGTCGCTTGCCGTTTGCGCGCCCTTCCCGGACGCCGCCCCCGCCGATGACGGTCGCCGTGCGCCGCATCGAACAGGCGATCGCCGCGGCGGTCGTCGTCGTCCTCACCCTCGGTGTGGTGCTGGTCCTCATGAACGTCGTGACGCAGTTGTGGGAGGGGTTTCGCTTCGGGTTGGACGGCTACGACCTGACGAAACTGTTGTCCGAAGCGCTGCTCGCGTTGATGATCGCGGAGATCATCGCGTCCGTCGCGTCGCTGTACGAACGCCGGACCCTCGAGGCGCGCCCGTTGCTCGTGATCGGCATCATCGCCAGCATCCGGCGCTTGCTCGTGATCAGCGCCGAAGCCGCCGACTTCATCGCGCAGGGCGGGACCGTCCCCACCTCGATGCTCGTCGAGCTCGGCATCCTGACGGTCGCCGTCGGGGTGTTCGCCTGGTCGATGCGGCAGGTCGACGGGGGCGCCGGGACGGTGGAGCGGCCCGCCTGACGCCCCACGACACGGCCCCCCGCCACCCGAAGGGGGCGGGGGGCTCGACCGGGAGGTCGGGGGTCAGTTCGTGGTGGGGAAGCCGGCTTCCTGCCAGGCGCGGATGCCGCCCCGCATGTTCGTGACGTTGTTGTAGCCGAGCGACGCGATGTACGCCGTGGCCCAGAAGCCGCGCGTGCCGGCGGCGCAGTACACGAGGATCGGGGTGTCCTTGTCGGCCGGCATTTCGTCGAGGTACTCGCCGATCGTCTGGACGGGGAAGTGCACGGCGCCCTCGAGGTGGCCGTCGTCCCACTCGTCCTGCGTGCGGACGTCGACGACGACCGGCATGACGTCGAAGATGTAGTCGGCGGCGTCCTCGACGCCGATCTGCATCCAGCCTTCGTTGGCGGCCTCCTGCACGACCTCGTACATGCGGTCGGCGGCGGGGGTGGACTCGACCTGCGCGATGGCGGCCGTGGCGAACAGGGCACTGACGAGAATGACGAAGAACTTTTTCATGTGGATTCCTCTCCTTTCGGCTTCGCGTGCGCTCAGAAGCCGAAGAACTGGTGCTGCCCGATCTCGACGATCAGGGAGCGGACGACGGTGGCGCCGACGAACGGCACCAGGGCGGCCAACAACGGCGTGCGGCGTAGGAACGCCGGCGCCACGAGCAGGGCGAGTCCGACCAGGAACAGCGGACCGCCGTGGCTCCAAAGGTAGGCGAAGCCTTGCTGGGCTTCGGGTACGCCCGTCGCAAGACCCCACAGGTAGACGACCCCGATCCCGGCGCTCGCCAGGCTCAGGGGGGTGATGAAGTGCTTCGCCCACGCCTGCTTGAACAGCATCGCGAGGGCCACCACGGTGACCATGCCGGTCAACGGGAAGAGGACGGCGACCATCAGGCTCCAGATCGGGCGGTTGACGTTCACCGACAACGCCAGGCCGGGGTACACGAGCGCCAGCGAACTGCCCGCGACCAACAGCGCGCCCCACAGGAGGCGGGGGCCCCGATCGATCCAGACGAAGAAGCTGGCGACCATCGAGGTGATGAGCCCCCACGCCCCGATCCAGATCGGGGAGGTCGGCGTGAACGCCAGGAACAACCAGACGTGCGTGAAGCGCCAGCGGGCGGGCGATTCGACCCACAGCGTGAACAGGTCGAGCACGATCAACGCCATCGTGATCAGCGCGTACGTCCGCTTGCGCGGGTGGTCGCGCAGCGTCGCCACCATGGTGACGAACGCCATGCCGCCCGCGAGGGCCACGAACGCGAAGTGGAACAACGTCGGCCAGTGCCAGAAGTGTTGCGACCAGGGGAGTCCGTACCACTCCACCATCAGTGGGCTCCTTCCTCTTCCTTGACGTCCCAGATGGTGCTCGTCAGGCCGTAGCTCGCCGGGGCGTTCAGGTAGTACAGGTTCGGACCCGTGCCCTGTTCGGGGCGCAGGACGTCCACGCGGTCCGCCTCACGAATCGCGATCGAGACGGCGCTGTTCGGGTCGTCGAGGTCCCCGAAACTCCGGCAAAGGGTGGGGCACGTCTCGACGCAGGCGGGGAGCTTGCCCTCCTCGAGCCGGTGGCGACAGAAGTTGCACTTCGTCACGTACCCGTCGGGATGCATGCTGCGCGCGTCGTAGGGGCACGCCGCGATGCAGGCGCCGCAGGCGATGCACTGGTGCGCGTCGATGTCGACGATGCCGTCGTCCGTGACGTAGCAGCAGCCGGTCGGGCAGACGGGCACGCAGGGCGGGTTCTCGCAGTGCAGGCACTGCTCGGGGCGGAACTCGACGGTGAGGTTCGGGAACGTCCCGACCGTCGTGTTGCGGATCCAGAGGCGGTGGTTGCCGACCGGCACGTCGTTCTCCATGGTGCAGGCGACCGAGCAGGCCGAACAGCCCACGCACGCGGACAGGTCGATCGACATCGCGTAGCGGGTCATACCGGACTCCTATCGGCGACGAGGTCCTTGATCGGCGGGTGCTGCGGGTTCGGGGCGTCCGGAACGACCCGCACGAAGTTGTTGCGCAGGCCCGCCCCGCCCGAGATCGGGTCGAGGGTGTACGAGCTCTGCAGCGCCGTGTCGGACGCGCCGCGTCCGTTCGCGAGGCGCATCAACGGCGCCTTGTGGCCGAAGCCGTGCACGATGTAGACGCAGTCGTGACGAATGCGTTCGGTGACGGCGGCCTTGACCGGCCCCTCGCGGACGCCGGCGTCGTTCTCGAGGTAGACGTAGTCGCCGTTCGCGACGCCGAGCCGCTCCGCCTCCTTCGTCGCGAGCCACACCTCGTTCTCGCCGTGCTGGTCCATCAGCACCGCGTTGTTGTGCGTCCGCGCGAACGTGTGGACGGGGCTCCGGCCGTACAGCAGGCGGTAGCTTCCGTCGGGCGGTTCCTCGGTCGGTTCGTACGTCGGCATGGGGTCGAAGCCGGCGTCGGCGAAGCGTTCGCTGTAGATCTCGATCTTGCCCGACGGCGTGCCGAGCGGGTTGCGGTTGAAGCGTTCGTAGTCGGCGAAGTACGGCCGGCCCCGGCGGACGATCGTGCCCTGCTCGCGGAGCTCCTCGAGGTCGCTGCCGATCGTGCGCAGGCGCGTGTCGAGGTAGTCCTCCATGTCCTCCCAGGGGAAGTACTCGCCGAGCCCCAACTTCGTGCCGAGCTCCTTCGCGATCCACCAGCCCGGCTTCGTGTCGTACATCGCCTCGATCGCGGGGAAGCGCCCGGCGATGAACGGCGTCTTGTACGACTGCAGCAGCAGGTCGTCGTAGCGCTCGAGGTACGTCGCCTCGGGCAGGATGACGTCCGCCCACATCACGTGCTCCATCGGCAGCACGTCGATCGCGACGTACAGGTCGAGCTGCTTGAGCGCCTCCTTGGTGTACGCCACCTTCGGGATGCTGTGGAACAGGTTCACGCCGTAGCTGAACAGGCCCTTGATCGGGTAGGGCTCGCCGGTCAGCATCGGCGGGATCATCTCCTGCACCGCCGTGGCGGTGCCGTAGAAGAGACCGCGGTCGACGGCGTCGCGGAACGGGGAGTCCGCCTCGACGTCGGTCGTCGAGCCGCCGCACCCGCCCGAGGAGGGCGCGAGGGGCAGGTCGGGGTGCGGGTAGTCGTCGACGCCGGGCGCGTCGCAGAAGTAGTACCCGCCCGGTTTGCCGTAGTTGCCGAGCAGTACGTTGACGAGGTACAGCGCGCGGTTGCGTTGCGTGTCGTTGCCGTACCAGACGACGTGCCGGCTGACGGGGATCACGGCGCGGGGGGCGTGCTCGGCCATCTCGCGCGCGATGCGGCGGATGGTGTCGGCCGGGATCTCGGTGATCTCCGCCGCCCACTCCGGCGTGTAGTCCTGGACGTGCTCGACGAGGCGGTCGAAGCCCATCGTGTACTGCTCGACGTACGCCGCGTCGTACAGCTCCTCGGTGACGAGGACGTGCATCCAGGCGAGCAGCAGGGCGGTGTCGGTGCCCGGCTTGACCGGCAGCCAATCGTTGGCCTTCGCCGCGGCGGTGCTGAAGCGCGGGTCGGCGACCACCAGCTTCGCGCCGCGCTTGAGCGCCAGCGCGAAGTCCTGCAGCTGCGTGTTGTGGGTGTCCTCGCCGATGTGGTGGCCGATGAGGACGATGTAGTTCGTTTCCGACCAGTCGATCTGTTCGTGCCCGGAGATGCCCCGCCCGAACGTGTACTGGCTGGCGGTCTCGCGCGGTCCCGTGCAGAGGCTGACCGACGGCTTCGCGGCGTTGGGGGAGCCCCAGGCGCCGGGCAGGTAGGAGGCGAACCACTTGTCGCCCGAGCCGTGCCCGAACCAGGCGACGCTCTCCGTGCCGTGCTCGTCGCGGATTTGGAACATCTTCTCCGCGACGTAGTCGAGCGCCTCGTCCCAGCTGGCTTCGCGGTACTGCCCGTCGCCCCGTTCGGTGCCCTCGACGCGGATCAACGGCCGCTTGAGGCGGTCGGGATCGTACGTCTGCGTCGGGGCGCCCTGTCCGCGGGGGCAGAGCATGCCGCGCGATTTGGGGTTCGTGGCGTAGCCGTCGACCTTGCGGACCTTCCCGCCGGCGACCTGGACCTCGATCCCGCACTTCCAGAAACAGTTCTCGCAGTACGAGTACACCGTTTCCACGTCGCCGTCGAACCACTGCGGTGGCATCGGCGCGAACGGGTTGGGGATGCGGTCCAGCAGCGATTGTGCGCTGGCCTGCCCCGCGACCGTCGCGGCGCCCACCGAAGCGGCGGACAGCTTGAGGAACTCCCTACGATCCATTCCCACGCGTGACCTCCCTGATCGTTGCGTGCAAGAACGTCGTCAGCGGTCCGTAGAAGCCGCTGCCGTCCCGATCCGCGACGCTCGCGGCGTAGCGGTCGAACCACGGACGCATCCAGCGCGCGAGCAGGTCGCGCGCGGCGTGCGTCCGTTCGTGCCGTGCGAGGAGGACGCCGGCCTCGGCGACCGCGGCGACGTGGTCGGGAAGATCCGTCCACGCCTCCTGGGTCCCGATGCCCTCGTCCTTGAGGAACCGGCCGACGGCTTCGGCGGTGTCGCCGAGCAGCTCGCCGTCCTGGGCGTACCCGAGGTAGGGGGGCGCGGCGAGCCCGTCGCCGCTGCTGACGAACAGGTCGACGTACGACGCCTGCAGCGTCGTCGCGTCGGCCGGCGGCAGCGTCGGGGCGGGGACGCCGGTGGCGTCGCTCAAGGCGTCGAGCGCCGCTGCGAAGCGGCCGCTGCGGAGGTCGTCGAGGAGGGGGTCCCGGGGGGACGCGAACGTCGCGGCGATCGCCTGCAGCAGCAGGCCGTCCGTCGCGCCGGCGTCGTGGGCCGGGGTGGGGGTCCGCACGTCGGCGGGGGTCCGGTCGGCGATCATGTGCCGAGTTTCACGCATGGGGGAGGCGCCGCCGTAGGGACGAATGTCGTGAGGTCGTTCGTCCCGGTGGCGGCCCACGCGCACGGCGACGCCCGCCGCTCGATGCGACGGGCGCGTCACGTCCGTGAACGATTCGATCGCCGGGCGGTGGCGGGGGGTCCGGACCGCGTCCGGCCGTCCCCGCCGCCCTCAGGGTGCCGCCGACGCGCTCCCTGCGGAGGGAAGCTCCCGCACGACCGCCGTCATGCCCGGCCGCAACGCCGCCCGGACGTCGGCGTCCAACGCCGCCCCGCCCACGCCGATCACGGCCTCGTACGTCACGTCGCCGCGCACCAACCGCGGGTCGTACGCGACCCGCTCGACGGTGCCGTCGAACGTCCGGCCCGGCACCGCGTCGATCGCGACCCGCACGCGGGCGCCGGGCGTTAGGCCGGTCACCTGGCGTTCGGTGAGGTTCGTCGTCACCACCCGCCAGCCCCCGACGTCCCCGATCCGGATCGTCGGGGCGTTCGGGCCGACCGCCTCACCCACCTCCAGCGGCGCGGCCAACACGCGCCCGGCGAACGGCGCGCGCAACGTCCGCTGCGCGAGCGCCACCTCCGCCGACGCCGCCGCCGCGGTCGCCTGCCGGCGTTGCGCCTCCGCGACGGCGAGGCTCGCCTCCGCCTGCGCCACCGCGACCTCCGCCGCTGCGGCGGCCGCCTCCGCCTGCGTCAACGCCGCCGCGGCGCGGCGGGCGTCCGCCTCCGCCCGCTCGACCTGCGCGGGCGCCTGCTCCGCCGCCAAC
>JAVLCF010000058.1:0-5519 GCA_031581195.1 Trueperaceae bacterium
GTTGCACCTGACGCTCCGCACCGTCGCGGAGGCCGTCGCCCAGGACCTGGCGTCGGCGGGGGCGCGGGCGGTGAGCGTCGGGGGGGTCCCCCGGTACGTCGGTGCGGTCGACGCGACGTGCGGCGCGGTGTACGTCACGTGCGGGGGGACGTCGGGCGTCGCGACGGTGACGTACGCCTCGAGCCTGCACGCCGAGGTGCTCGGGGGGCTGGGGGCCGCCTGCCGGCAGGTGCGCTACACCCGGACCGACCGCGTCGTGTACCGCCAGGACGTCCCCTGCGGCGCGACGTTCGACGTCGCGCCGGGCTTCGGGGACCGGCTCGCGCGGGGGGTGGACGCGCTGGCCCTGACGTTCACCTGCGCCGAACCGGACGCGAGCGGCGCGGTCGTCGAAACGGCCGACCCCACCACGTGCCCCGTCGGCGTGCGCGCCGCCCGCGTCGAGGTGTCCGGGACCGGCCCGTCGGGCGGGCGCACGGACACCGTGACCCTGGAGGTCGGCATGCCGAACGCACGAGGCCGAGGCCTCGGAGAGGAGACGCCATGAGGCGCGCGAGCCGACGTACGACCGTCCCCACCGGCCGGGGAGGCCTGCGCGACACGCGCGGGTTCCTGCTGGTGACGGTGGTGATCACGAGCCTGGTGTTGGTGGTGCTGGTCCTGGGCGCGGCGTTCGTGGCGCGCCTCGACCGGCAGGCGGCGGTGGAGCAACGCCGCGGCACGGGGGCGTACTACGTCGCGAAGGCGGGGATGGCGCACCTGGAGTCGGCGATGCTGCACGCGCTGCACGACGCCTTCGTCGCGTCGGGCGGCGCCGGCGGGAGCGGGCCCGGGACGGCCGGTGACCCGTGCGGGGTCGGGATCGAGGACGGGCTCGATTTCGGGGACGGCGTGCGGCTGTCGCCGAGCGACGCCGCGACGCGCCACGAGGCGACGTTCGAGCTGGAGGGGGGCGGCACGTACGACCTGTCGTACGGGGTCGAAGGGCCCCTGCTGTTGTTGCGGTCGGTGGGAAGCGACGGCGTGGCCCGCGCCACGGTGGACGTCGTCGCGACGGTCGGGGAGGGCGCCGCCTCGGTGTGGGACAACGCCCTCGTCGCGGGGACGTTGACGCCGGGGGCGGCGGGCGGGCTGGCGGGCACGATCGGCGTGTACGGCTCGATCCACATCATCGCGGGCGACGCGACGGTGGATACCGACGTCGACCTGACCGGCAACGCCGGCGTGTTCAACACGTACGCCGGGAAGGGCGACCCGCAGACCGACGTCCAGAGCGACGCGAACGCGGTGTTCGCCGACGATGCTCTGCGCTACCAGGACCTCTGTACGCGCGTGAAGATGGCGTCGGGGGACCTCGAGGTCGGGGCCCTCAACAGCGCCGCCGGCACCCGCGTCGGGGCGGCGGGCACGACGGAGGGCGTCCCGAACGCGATTGAGGGGATCTACCTCGACCTGGAGGCGGGGGATCACGCGGTGCGCTCGAAGGGCGAGGCGATCGACCCCGTCGCCGAACCCTACGTGTTCGTCCGCAACCCCGTCCTGGACTACGAGGCGTTCGCGTACACGTCGCTACCGAGCCTGGAGGACGCCGGCCACCCGCCCACCGAGGCGGCGGGCGTGCCGGTGCGGCGGGTGACCGCCGCGACGTGCCCGTGGATCGGTACGCAGGGGGGCGTGACCGCCCTGCGCCTCCCGCCCGACGACCCGAGCGCGGCGTGCGCCGACGAGGCCGGCGATCCAGTGTTCGCGTGGGACGCGGCGAACGACGTGCTCGAGGTGGTGCCCGCCGGACCGACGCCGGTCGCGTTCCCGGGGGCCGGTCTGGACGTGACGGGCGACGTCGCGTACCGCGGGGAGACGACCTGGTTCTTCGGGGCGGACGGCGCGGGCGGCGACCCGGCGTTCACCGCCGACGCCGTGCTGGGAGCGGCGCTCCGCCCGGCGGACGGCGACTACCTGACGGGGTCGGCGCTGGGCATCGTGACGAACGGCGACGTGACCGTCGACGCCGGACCGAACGACGTGGTCGCCGCGATGCTCTACGCCGCCGACACCGTCGACGTGGCAAAACAAACGACGATCTTCGGGACGGTGGTCGGGGAGACCGTCGTGATGCAGCAGGTGCCGCGCATCGCGACGAACCGGGCGCTGCCGGGCGTCGCGGCGACGTTGGGGATGCCCGGCGCGAACGAGGTGCAGGCGCCCGGCACCTTCCGCGTCCTCAGCGAGGAGCGCCGCTGAGCAGGGAGCCCACGACGGCGTCCGCCGCCCCGGCCAAGGGGCGGCGGACGCGTTTCGGGAGCGACCGAAACGGGGTGGGGGCGTGCCGGCGGGGAGGAGGCCCCGCGGCGGCGGGCCGGGCTCGGCCCGGCGGCGTCCTCAGGCGGGGACCTGGGTGGCCGCCTGGATCGCTTCGACGAACTGCTTCTTGGGTTGCGCCCCGAGGAGGCGCGCGTCGTTGCGTTCGCCGATGATGGTGTCGGGCACGCTGCTGATCTTGTAGGTGCGGCTCAGCACCGGGTACTCGTTCGCTTCGACGCCCTCGGCGATGATCGACTCGTTGCTCATGGCGAGATCGAAGATCGTGAGGACCGCCTGCGGGCAGTACGGGCAGGTGGGCGTGACGAACGTCTGCAGCGTCAACGGCGCGTCGAGGTCGCCGACCTTGTCCTCGCGCTCCTCGGCGGGGCCGCCCAGCATCCGGATGGTCTCGAGGAGGGTGGTGAACTCGTACCCGCTCGGGAGGCCGGTGAAGCGGAGGTTCGTGCGGGTCTCGCCCTTGCGGCGGAACAGCGTCGTCGGGGCGCGGGTGATGCCGGCCTCCTGGGCCTCCGCGTCGTCGGCGAGGGCGGCCTCGACGACGTGGATCTTGTCGTTGAGCTCGGCGAGTTCGTGCAGCAGTTCGAGGGTCTCGTCCTGGTAGCCCGTGGCGTCCTGTCCGGGGATCACGACGTCCCCGCCGGTCAGGACCTTCAGTTCGACCTCCTGCTCGAGGTCGGCCAGCATCGGAATGACCTGTTCCTTGACGTCGTCGGTGAGTAGCGGCATGGGTGCTCTCCTTCGGGGCCTCGGGGGCCGGGGCTGCGCGGCCCGAACGGCCTCCGCAGCGCAACTGTGAAGAGGGTAGCACATACCCCCCGAGGGTATGCAACGGGGGCGAACGTCCCCCCCCGGTGCTACCGTGACGCCATGCGCGACGGTCGCGACCCCGACGCCCTCCGCCCCCTCGCCCTCGACGTCGGCCGGCACCGCTGGGCGGAGGGCTCCGCCGACCTCACCTGGGGCGACACGCACGTCCGCGCCACCGTCACCCTCGACCCCGGCCTCCCCCCGCACCTCCGCGGCACGAAGTCGCGCAGCGGCTGGCTCACCGCGGAGTACGCGCTGCTGCCCCGCGCCACCGAGACGCGCCGCGGACGCGAACGCCTCTACGCCGGCGGGCGCAGCCAGGAGATCCAACGGCTCCTGGGGCGCGCCCTGCGGGCCGCCTGGGACCTGACGGCGTTCCCCAAGACGACGTTGATCGTCGACGTCGACGTCCTGCAGGCGGACGGCGGGACGCGCTGCGCCGGCGTCGTCGCCGGCTTCGCCGCCCTGCACGACCTCGCCGACCGCGGCGTCCGCGACGGCCGCCTGAGCGAATGGCCGCTCCGCCACGAGGTCGGCGCCGTCAGCGTCGGCCTCCTGGACGGCGCGATGGTCACCGACCTCGACTACCGCGAGGACGACGCCGCCGACCTCGACCTGAACGTCGTCGCCACCGCCGACGGACGCCTCATCGAGGTGCAGGGCGGCAGCGAACGCGGCCCCCTCGACCCCGAACGCTACGTCGCCCTCGTGGGGCGCGGCGTCGCCGCGGTCCCCCGCGTCCTCGACGCCATCCGGCCCGCCCTCGCGGGCGGAGGGGTCCGGTGAGCGCCGCCCTCGTCCTCGCCACCGGCAACCCCGGCAAGGTCCAGGAACTCCGCGCGGCGCTCGCCGGCGGGGCGACGACCGTGCACGCCCTCGCCGACCTCGCGCCGGACGCGCCGCCCCCACCCCCCGAGGACGCCCCCGACTACGCCGGCAACGCCGCGATCAAGGCCCGGCACGCCGCGGCGCACACCGGCCTTCCCGCCCTCGCCGACGACGCCGGCCTCGAGGTCGACGCGTTGGGCGGCCGGCCCGGCGTCCGGTCGGCGCGCTACGGCGGCCCCGGCCTCGACGACGCCGGCCGCGTCGCCCGTCTCCTGCACGAGCTCGACGGCGTCCCCGACGCGGAGCGCGGCGCGCGCTTCGTCGCCGTCCTCGCCCTCGCCACCCCCGACGGCACCGTGCACGCCACCTTCGACGGGCGCTGCGAGGGCCGCATCCTGCACGCCCCCGAGGGGGACGCCGGTTTCGGCTACGACCCGGTCTTCTTCGCGCACGATCTCGGACGGGGGTTCGGGGTCGCCGCCCCCGCCGACAAACGCCGCGTCAGCCACCGCGCCCGCGCCCTCGCCGCCTTCACCGCCTGGTGGGACGGCCCGGAGGGCCGCGCGCTGCGCGCGGCCCCCTCCGTCACGCACCCCTGACCGGGCAGGCCCTAGGATGACGTCACGCGGGCGCCCCGGCGCGCCCCCGAACGAGGAGGCCCCATGCACGCACCCGTCCCCACCCCACGCCACCGCGCGGCGCCCATCGCCCGCGCCGCCATGACCCTCGCGCTGCTGCTCGCCGCGGCGTTCGCCGCCGCCCAGGCGCCGCTGCCCGCCGACGCGCAAGCGCCCTACGACGCCGCCCGCGACGCCATGCGCCAAGCGATCGCCGACGACGTCCCGCCCTACCCCGACCAGCCCGCCTGGCGCGAGGCGACCCTGCAGGCGCGCCGCGCCGTCGACGCCGCCCCCGACGACCCCCGCACCCTCGGCCTGCTCGCCGAGGTGTACGCCCGCAGCACCTTCCACGTCCGCGCGTGGGAGGCCTGGCAGGCCTACCTCGCGACCGGCGCCGACCTCGACGCGACGCAGGCGCCGCTGTTCGTCGAGGCCGGCGAGGAGCTGGCCTGGAGCGCCTACGAACGCGGCGACCTCGAGACCGCCGCGGGGTACTACGACGCGATCCTCGACGCCATCCCCTTCCAGCGCGACGCGCGCGTCTGGATGGGCCGCATCCGCATGGAGCAGGGCCGCCCCGCCGACGCCCTCCCGTACTGGGAGGCCGCCGCCGAGCAGGACCCGACCGACGATCGCGCCGCCTACTTCGCGGACCTCGCCCGCGAGCAGGCGCGCTGGGGCGTCGCCGCCGAGACCGCCTTCCGCGCCGGCGTCACCGCCTACGAGGCCGGCGACCTGGCCGGCGCCGCGACGCAGTTCGCGCGCGCGACCCGCGCGAACGACGCCTACCCCGACGCGTGGGCGTGGCGGGGCCGCGTCGCCTTCGACCGCGGCGGCTTCGCCGCCGCCGAGGCGCACTACGCCCGGGCCGCCGACCTCGCGCCCGAGAACGAGCTCTACGCCTACTTCGAGGCGGAATCGGCGCGGCGCGCCGCCGACTGA
>JAVLCF010000058.1:5619-10328 GCA_031581195.1 Trueperaceae bacterium
CCCACCCTCCTGGTGCTCGGCGACCAGCTGAGCCGCACGCACGGTCCCCTGGCCCGCCTCGCGCCGGACGAGGCGCGGATCCTGATGGTCGAATCGCGGGCCCTCCTGCGCGGCCTCCCCCACCACGCGCAGAAGGTCACGGCGGTCCTGTCGGCCATGCGGCACCTCGCGCACGACCTGCAGCGCGACGGCTTCGAGGTGACCTACCGCCGCCTCGACCACCCCGACGCCGACGACTTCGCCGCCGCCCTCGCGGCGCACCTGCGCGAGGTCGGCGGGGAGGCCTGGTGGACGACGCCGCGCGACGACGGGGTCGACGCGGAGCTGCGCGCCGGCGCGGCCGCCGCCGGCGCGCCCGTCCGGACGTTCCCCGACGAGGGGTGGATCGTCCCGAACGACGTCTGGGACGCCTGGGCGGAGGGCCGCACGACGCTGAAGATGGAGACGTTCTATCGGCACGTCCGCCGCTGGAGCGGCGTCCTGATGGACGACGCCGGCGAACCGGTCGGGGGTCGCTGGAACTACGACGCCGCCAACCGCGCCGGGCCGCCCCGCGACGCCACGCCGCCCGCCGCCCCGACGCACCCGCCCGACGCCATCACCCGCGACGTGCAGGACGACGTGCGTGCCCACCTGCCCGACGCCTGGGGCGCCCTCGACCCGTTCGGGTGGCCGGTCACGCGCGACGCCGCCCTCGCGACGCTCGACGCCTTCCTCGACGCGCGCTTCGCGCGCTTCGGGCACTACCAGGACGCGATGGTGGTGGGCGAACGCACCCTCTGGCACTCCACCCTGTCGGTCCCCCTGAACCTCGGCCTGCTGCACCCGCGCGAGGTCGTCGACGCCGCCCTCGCGCACGCCGCGCGCGTCGGGACCGGCCCACCCGACGGCGAAGAGGGCGCGGACGCCACCCCCGACGGTGCGATCCCCCTCAACGCCCTCGAGGGGTTCGTGCGGCAGATCCTCGGCTGGCGCGAGTTCCTGCACCACGTCTACCGCACGCGCAGCGACGCGCTGCGCGGCGCGAACGTCCTCGAGGCGCACGCGCCCGTCCCGCCCGCCTTCTGGGGCGCCCCCACCGACCTGCACTGCCTCGCCACCACGATCCGAGGGCTCGAAGCGACCGGCTACGCGCACCACATCGAACGGTTGATGGTCACCGGCAACGTCGCGCAACTCGTCGGCGTCGACCCCGCCGCGCTCCTAGATTGGTTCACCGCCACGCACGTCGACGCCCTCGATTGGGTGATGGTCCCCAACGTCCTCGGGATGAGCCAGTACGCCGACGGGGGCGGCCTCACCACGAAACCGTACGCGGCGGGCGCCAACTACCTGCACAAGCAGAGCGACGCCTGCGCCGCCTGCCGTTTCGACCCGAAGAAGCGCGAGGGGGACGACGCCTGCCCCCTCACCGCCTGGTACTGGGCGTTCGTCGACCGGCACGAGGACCGCTTCGCCTCGAACCACCGCATGCGCATGATCGTGGCGGCGTGGCGCAAGCGCGACCCCGACGCCCGACGCGCCCTCCTCGATCGCGCCGACGCCACCCGAACGGCGTTTCTCGACGGCGAGCTGTAGGCCCCCCGGGGCGCGCTCGACGTCAGGACACGTCGTCGTCCATGGGCGTAGGCTCCGACGCAGCCGCGCCCGCCGCATCGACCGTCAACCCTGCTACGGCCGGCCAGACGTCGTCCGACCGCGTGGGGTCGCCCGCCCCGATCGGCTGCACGATCGCTTCGCCGTCGCTGCCGGTCGACTTGAACGCCGCGTTGCGGCCCGCCCGCTTCGCGGCGTACATCGCCTGATCGGCGCGCCGCACGACGTCCGCCGCGGTCTCGTCCGGCGCGCGCGTCGCGACCCCGAAGCTGGCGGTCAACCGCCGGCCCACGGGGAACGCGTGCCGCTCGACGAGACCGCGCATGCGCTCCCCCAAGCGCGAGGCGTCCTCCAGCGCCAGCTCGGGCGCGATCAACAGGAACTCCTCACCCCCCCACCGCACCAGCCGGTCGCTCTCGCGATGGTTCGCCGCGAACACCTCGGGAACGCACCGCAACACCGCATCCCCGACCGCGTGCCCGTACGTGTCGTTCACCTGCTTGAAGAGGTCGACGTCGAACAGGACGACCGACAACGGCCGGCCGTAGCGTTGCGCCCGCTCCACCTCGTCCTCCAGCATCCGCTCCCCGAATCGCCGGTTCGCGAGGCCCGTCAGCGGATCGGTCGTCGCCTCGAGCTGCGCACTCCGCGCGACCCGCTGCGACGTCTGCAGCACCCGCGCGATCCCCGCGAACAACGTCAAGACCACCCCGTCGACCAGCAGTACCTCCACCAGCAGGGTCACGTCGCCCACCGGATGCGCGTGCCCCGGCAGCAGGTGGACGGCGGTCACCGCCCCCGCCAACGCCCACAACCCCGCGGAGATCCACGCGCCGTTGCGCGGACCGAACCCCAGGAACGTGAAGGCGAACACGGCGGGTAGCCAGAACGCCTGACGGGTCAACTCCGTCAACTGTCCCTGAGGGCCCGTTCGGACGCCGACCACCACGATCGCCACACCCATCACGACCACGGCGAACGTCACCAACGCCCGCTCCAACCGAAGAAGCGCGACGCGTCGTGCCGCGATCGCGTACGCGAACGCCGCCAACGCGCCCGCCGCCCCAATCCCGATCCAGGCGCCCGTCGTCGTTCCGCGACCCGTCAACAACCCGAACGCGCCGGCGATCAACGCCACGATGGCGCCCAACGGCAACACCAGCAGGTAGGCCTGTCGACGCGCGCTCTCGACGGGATCTGCCTTCGCCATGTTGAGGTAGCGTACGCCGCTCGCCGCTCCCCACCGGTGCCGAGCGCACCGCCGCCGCACACGCACCGCACGAACGCCGGAATCGGCCACCGAACCCGACCGCACCGCGCGTGCGCCGGGCGGCCTCCCGGTGGCCCGAGAGCGCTATACTGGCGGGCGCTTGGGTCGTTAGCTCAATTGGTAGAGCAGCTGACTCTTAATCAGCGGGTTGTAGGTTCGAGTCCTACACGACCCACCACCCCATGCCCCGTCACGCCCATCCCGGTCCAGGACGGGGCTTTTCTCGTTCGGTCGGGATCCTGCGTCCCCTGGACATCGTCAGCGAATCGTGATCGCGGTGGGCGTGGAGGCATCTTCGTCCGCTCCGCCGTTGCCGAGGCGCCCATTGGTATCGCTACCCCATGCCCACGCCCGTCCGCTCGCGTCCACGGCGAGCGAATGGTACCTCCCGGCCGAGAGGGACGTGATCGCGTCGCTCCATGGGGCTTCGACTCCCACGGGTGTCGACTGCGAAGCCGACCCCGTCCCGTCCCCGAGTCGTCCATTCCCATCATCTCCCCACGCCCACACGGCGCCGTCCGCGTCCACCGAAAGCGAGTGCGTTCGGCCGGCAACGAGCTTCGTGAAGCTCGTGTTCGCCGGCATGGAGACGGCGGTCGGCTGGTTTTGCTTTTCCTGGTTCCCGATTCCGAGCTGGCCGTCGGCGTTCCATCCCCACGCCCACGCGGCACCCGTCGCGTCCACGGCCAGCGAGTGCCCGTACCCCGCCGCAAGGTCCGTGAAACTCGTTTCCGCAGGCATGATGACCGCCGTCGGCACGCTTTGGTTGCCTTTCACGCCCCCGATCCCGAGCTGGCCGTTCCCGTTCCACCCCCACGCCCACGCACGGCCCTCGTGGTCGAGGGCGAGCGAGTGGTTTTGTCCTGCCGCCAGATCGGTGAACGAGACGCCGGCTGGCATGTCGACCTCGACGGGAACCGCCCGATCTTCGTTCGATCCTCCATCGCCGAGTTGCCCCTGCCCATCGTCGCCCCACGCCCACGCCTTGCCGTCCGCGTCGAGCGCGAGCGTGTGGTACGAACCGGCCACGACGCGCGTGACCGTGACGCCGTCGGGGAGGTCGACCTGGACGGGTTCGTCCTGATCTTCGTTCGTTCCCCCATCGCCGAGCCGCCCGCTCGCATCGTTTCCCCACGCCCAGGCACGGCCGTCCGCGTCGAGCGCGACGGCGTGGCGATCCCCGGCCGCCAAGGCGACGAACGTCACGCCCTCCGGCATGCGGACGCGCTGCGGCGTCGAGCGGTCGGCGGTCTCCACGCCGCCGTTCCCCACCTGTCCGTTTCCGTCACTGCCCCACGCCCACGCGTCGCCTGCGGCGTCCAAGGCCAGGGAGAAACTCGCGCCCCCCGCCACCGCGTCGAAGGCGATGACGTCGACGACCGTGGCGGCGTCACCCGTTGCGTCGTGCGGATCCGACGCCTCGAGCGACACGTCATACGAACCCGCACCCACGTACGCATGCGTCCGCGACGTCACCACCCCACACGCCCCCACCTCGTACGACGACCCATCCCCCACGTCCAACACGCACGACACCCCATCCCCATCCGGATCCACCACCCGCCACGCGAACGTCACCACCGACCCCACCCCCACCTCCGACGGACTCACCGACAACGACTCCACCACCGGCGCACCGTTCGGATCCACCCCATCCGTCGCCGACGTCACCACCACCGACCCCGTCGCCTCCCCCTCCGCCCCCTCCGGATCCGACGCCACGAGCGACACGTCGTACGAACCCGCACCCGCGTACGCATGCGTCCGCGACGTCACCACCCCACACGACCCCACCTCGTACGACGACCCATCCCCCACGTCCAACACGCACGACACCCCATCC
>JAVLCF010000058.1:10428-15113 GCA_031581195.1 Trueperaceae bacterium
CCCCACCTCGTACGACGACCCATCCCCCACGTCCAACACGCACGACACCCCATCCCCATCCGGATCCACCACCCGCCACGCGAACGTCACCACCGACCCCACCCCCACCTCCGACGGACTCACCGACAACGACTCCACCACCGGCGCACCGTTCGGGCGGGCGTCCGTTACCGGTGAAGCGTCGTTGCAGGCCACGAGGGCCCACCCGAGCACCAGGCCGGCGAAGCCGGGTCGAGGCCTCCACAGGCGTACGTCCCGTTGGGGGCCACGCGCCATCCACATGATCCGAAGAGTGACACCAACGCGCAACGTCGTTCAACGTGCTCGGCTGAACGGCACCGAATGGCATCGCTGCGGGCACGGTCGTTCGGGCTCTCGGCCCCCCTCCGTGCCGTAGAGCACGTCAACACCTTCCGCAATCTAGGCACGACCAAACGACGGCCCCACACAATCCGACGACCTCCACGAAGCCAAGCACCTCCACCAACGCTCGAAGCCCGCCCCCACCGACTCCTCCGGTTCCCACCACCGACTCCGCCACACCGTTCCGCAACGCGCAAGCCGACGCCGCGCCTACATCCACGATGACGACACCACCACCGTCACCGAATGTATCGACGCCATCCACACACGACGAAGGGAACTACCCAAACCACGTGGGCCCCCACCAGAAGGACTATTGCGGGCACTGTCCCCAATCCGGAAACTTTTCGGGAGAGCCCGAAAACGCGGCAAGCCTCGAAAAATCGGTTGGTGTCGTATCGATTTGGCTTACACACCAGGAAGACACATTTTGGTCGAAGGATTCGGCCTCGTTGAACATATGGTTCATGTTCGTCACCTTGCTCGTGTGCCACTCGCCAATACCCTTATTGAATGCTTCGGCGTCGAAGAACATATAGGCCATGTCCGTCACGTCGCTCGTGTCCCACTCCCCAATCTCCTGGTTGAATGCGTGAGCACGCCCAAACGAACTCCTCATGTTCGTGACACTACGTGTATCCCAACCTCCAACCTTCTTGTTGAACCTCTTGGCGCCGTAAAACAGTCCCTCCATGTTCTTCACGCTCGACGTATTCCAGCTGCTCACGTCTCCATTGAACGTCTCGGCCTCGTAGAACATGTTTTTCATCGTCGTGACGTTCTCCGTATTCCAACCGCCAATCTCCTGATCGAAGGCAGTGGCCCCGAAAAACATCCCTTCCATATCCGTCACGCTGACCGTATTCCACCCGCCAACATCCTGGTTGAACTTTCTGGCTTGAAAGAACAGATGGTCCATTTTCGTGACCCCACGCGTGTCCCAATCCCCAATGTCCTGATTGAAGGAGGAAGCCTCGAAAAACATGTAGCTCATGTCCGTCACGCTGCTCGTGTCCCAATCCCCAATATCCTGATTGAAGTCAGTTGCGCCTTCGAACATTGCTTTCATGTTGATTACACGGCGTGTGTCCCAACCCCCAATATCCGAGTTGAAGTCCGTATCCTGGAACATGTAGCTCATGTCCGTCACGCTGCTCGTGTCCCAACCCCCAATATCCGAGTTGAAGTCCGTATCCTCGAACATGGAGCTCATGTCCGTCACACCACTCGTACACGTGGAACCTGCATTCGAAGCGGTAATCGCCGATTGCCTACGCTTTGTATACGTCACGCCACCCACCACGCCTTCGTCCCCAAAGTCCGCGGTCTCGCACTTGATCGTGACGCCGTTCTCGGCAAGGTAGAACGCGGAAACCGACACGCGAATCGCATCACTCGTCGACGCATCGAACGAACTCGTTGCCGAGATCGTCGTGCTCCCCACCGCTACCGCCGTCACCAACCCACTTTCATCTACCGTCGCCACACCCGGATCGCTGCTCTCCCACACGACCCCAGCATCCGCGTCCCCATTCGTGGACACCGTCACCGACAACTGCGCTGAACGATTCACGCCGACACTCGTCGGCGACACCTGATCGATCGACACGCCATCCACCCCGGCCGACGCCGTCACCGTCACCTCAACCGAGTCCCGCTTCGACGCATCGAACGTGCTCGTCGCGGAGATCACTGCACTCCCCGGCGCAACCGCCGTCACCATCCCGCTCGGACTCACCGTCGCGACGGACGCATCGCTGCTCGCCCACACCACCCCCGGATCCGCCCCCCCACTCGCGGACACCGTCACCGACAACGCCACGGAACCCCCCGCCGTCACCGACACCGCGTCCTCCTGGTCGATGCGCACCGCAACCACCGCCGGATCCTCCCCCACCGAAATCACGATCTCAGCCGACACCCCCGAGTCCGCCACGGCCTCAGCACGCACCGTCGCCTCACCCACCCCCACCGCCGACACGACGCCCGACGCATTCACTTCAGCCACCGAGGGCGCCGACGACGACCACACGACATCCCGCGAGACATCCCCCACCACCTCCACCTCCACGTCCAAGGCGAGACGATCGCCCACGCCCGCGCCCACCGAATCCCCCTGCACAATCCTCACGCTCTCGACCGAACCACCGTCCGGCGCGGGCGAGCCGCCCGGCGCCGCCGTATCCTGAGAACACCCACTCAACGCGAACAATCCAACGAGGACCCACACCACGAAACGCCACATCAACACGCTACGCACGACGAAACACCGTTCCTTTCGCAATCGCAGGAATACCTTTACGGGACGCAACTGGCTTTCGTCGCGCGGTACCATCCACGAGACGAGCAAGACGCGCCCCCACCGCGGCAACCGCACCCAAACCCAACGAACACCCCTCCCGAAGGTTCGTATGCAACGCATCGAACGGAGCCGACTTCACGAATGCGTGAGCCGCCCCGCCCGGACTCTTCAACCGAGGAAACGACCGACTCGACGGACGCCCACACCGTGCCCTCCCCACATCCACGCACGCGAGATCCGGCGCGTGAATCGCCCGCTTCACCGGCACCCTGCGTTCCCGAACGATGGCCACATCGTGTGGACGGGTGCACGCCATCCACGGCGTGGCAACGGCCGACGGCTTGCCTTCAAACCCATGAAGATCGACAGCAGACGACCCGCAACCGCACCCGGCCGCATCGCGCTTACCCCAACGGGAGACCGCAAACCCAAAGCGCGTACCGCATCCCAACGTCACGTCACGCCAATCGCGAGCAAACGGATCGCATTGCCCGCACGTACACCGAACCACGTCGCGAAGCTAACACCGAACGTCGCAACAATCAAACGCGACCGTGAACACGCGCGATGCTTTGGTCGTTCTGAAAGAGGCATTCGCGCGCCGACGATTCAACATGGCGAATGTCACAGATGGTACGTCCACACGGAGTCACCGCCCCTACCCATCCCGACGAAATCACCCCCTCGCACGCGGCGCGCCCCCGAAGCCCCCGACCCCCACGCCGTCACGTCCACCCCACGAACCCGCCCACGCCCATCCCCCACGCCGGGCGATCCTTCCCCCCCACCCCGAACAGCCCACCACAACGTGCCCGGACGACCGCCACGCCCCGCAAAGCCCACCACAACGCACGCACGTGCAGGATTCATGCGGACACTCCCGGAACCCCCTCCGGACACACCCTTCACCGACGGGTCGTGGGTTCGAGCCCTTCGTGCGGCACCCCCCCACCCCCAAGCCCCGTCCAGGACGAGGCTTCTCTCGTTCCACCATGCATATTGAGCGAGGCCTCGGTCCGCGACGACGGCGCCCAAGCTCACGACACCGTCCCTCGCATCGGAGCGCCCCCACGCCGAGCGACCCCACGCAACGTCGAGACGCGTTGATTCCCGGGGGGCGGCGCTAGGGCTGGGTTCGTTCGCCACACCGGCGTTGCGGAGGGGCGGAGCGTGGCGTGTCGGGAAGCTACCCGACCGCTCTGTCGGTCGTCTTCTCCCGTGCGCGCCGGGACCGGGGGTTCCGCGCCCCCCATCGATGGGGCAAAATGCGGGTGCGCGGCGTGCGTGGGCACGTCCGCCCGGGAGGTCGTCGATGATCCGCTGGTCCCTTGCGCGCCCCTACCGGTTCGGGGGACGCCTCCCCCGCCTCGAGTTCGTGCTCTTCATGGCCGCGACGTACCTCGCGTACGTCGGCCTCGCCGAAGCCCTCCGGGCGCTCGCCGCCTGGGTGCACGCGTCGGGATTCGACCTGCCGGGCGACGTCGTGGCGTTCCTCGTCGTCCCCGCCTACGGCGCGGCGCTGCTCGCCGCGATGGGGTTCCTCGCCCGTCGCCTGCAGGACGCCGACCGCGCCGGCGCGTGGGCGGTCCTGGTGATCGTGCCCTACGCCAACCTGGCGCTCCTCGCCCTCGCCGCGGTCGCGCCCCCGACGCGCGGGACGAACCGGTTCGGGCCGGACCCCAGAGGGGCCGACGCGCCGACCCCACCCCCACACGCCGACGCCTGAGCCGGGACGGCCTCCGATCGACCCCGCGGGTCGGGACGCGACCCAGGTCTTGCGTCGTGACGCCGTTTTGTGACGGTCGACGCCGTCGTCGATCGGACCCTGGACGTCGTCGTTGCATACGCGACCGCACCCCGCTTCGCGGTCGGCATCGAAGGCGACCGGTCCGCGCTGACGTCGCACGTTCGCGTTCAGCCGTCCGCCGGAACGGCGGTGCGGTACCGTCACCGCCACGGCGTGAACCGCGCCCGAGGAGGCCCCATGCCCGCGCCGTCCCTGCTGCCGACCGACCTGCGT
>JAVLCF010000059.1 GCA_031581195.1 Trueperaceae bacterium
GAGGCCGACGCGGACGACGTGGACGACGCGGACGCGACCGACGACGGGTCCGACGCCCCCTGGGACGACGACGACGCACCGAGCGCCGACGCGGCCTGGGACGCGCCCGACGGCCCGGCGTGGGTCGCGGCGGACGGGGTCCGGAGGTGACGCCGTGAAGTGCCCGCACTGCACGTCGAACGACACGCGGGTCGTGAACTCGCGCCCCTCCGACGACGGGCACGCCATCCGCCGGCGGCGCGAATGCGGCGACTGCCACCGGCGCTTCACGACCTACGAACGTACGCAGCTCGAAGCGCTCATGGTGCGCAAGCGCTCCGGGAAGGTCGAAGCGTTCGCGCCCGACAAGCTGCTGGAGAAGCTGCGGGTGGCGACGAACAAGCGCCCCGTCACCGAAAAGCAGTTGCGGGAGTTCGCCTACGGCCTCGAGGACGCCGTGCAGACCGCCCGCATCGAGGCCGAAGAGATCGGGAGGCGGACGCTGGCGTTCCTCAAGGACCTCGACGACGTGGCCTACATCCGCTTCCTGAGCGTCTACCGCGACTTCGATTCGGTCGAACGGTTCATCGAGGAGATCCGCCAGTTGGGCGGCGACCCGGAGATCGACGCCGCCGTCGAGGCGAAGGTCGCCGAAGCCCGCGACGAGGACGGCGACGCCTGAGCGGCCGCCGGCCCCGCCGCGCGCGGCGCACCCCGGCGTCCGGCGGTGCGCCCCAGGCCAAGGTCCCCGCGGCGTTCCTCGAGCGGCTCCGCGCGACGCTGGGGGACGACGCGGCGGACGCCGTCCGCAGCCACCTCGAGGGCCGCCCGGCGGCGGGCCTGCGGGTGCATCCGGACCGCATCGACCTCGCGACCCTCGCGGAACGGACCGGCTGGACCCTGACGCCGCTCCCCTGGACCCCCCACGCGGCGGTGCTGGACGCGCACGGCGCGCGTCCCGGCCTGCACCCGCTGCACGACGCGGGGGCGTACTACCTGCAGGACCCCGCCGCGACGGCGCCCGCCGCCGCGCTCGACGTCCGACCCGGCGAACGCGTCGCGGACCTCGCCGCCGCCCCCGGCGGCAAGGCGACGGCGTTGGGGACGGCCCTCCGGGGGCGCGGCACGCTCCTCGCCAACGAGGTGCACCCCGAGCGGGTCACGACCCTCGCGCGGAACCTCGAGCGGTTCGGGGTCGCGAACGCCGTCGTGACGCAGGTGAGCGTCGCCGACCTCGCCGACCGGCTCGCCGGCCACTTCGACGCGGTCCTGCTCGACGCCCCGTGCAGCGGGGAGGGGATGTTCGCGAAGAGCGACGCGGCGCGCCGCGACTGGTCGCCCGCCACGGTCCGCACCTGCGCCGCGCGGCAGGACGCCCTGATCGACGCCGCCGCCCGCCTCCTCGCGCCCGGCGGCCGCCTCGTGTACGCGACGTGCACCTTCGCGCGCGAGGAGAACGAAGCGGTCGTCGAACGCCTCCTCCGCACCCGGCCCGACCTGCGCGCGGACGCCCTCGCGCTGCCCGGCAGCGACCCCGGCGACGTCGCACCCGACGGGCCGCTCCCGCCGGACGCGGTCGCGCGCCTCTGGCCGCACCGCGCGCCGGGGGACGGGCACGTCGTCGTCCGCCTCGTGCGCGACGGCGCCCCGCCCCCTCGACCGGCGGCGGGGCCCCCGCCCCCCCTCGACCGCGCGGCGCGCGACGCGTGGACGCGGTTCGTGAGCGCAACGCTGAACGGCGGCGCGTGGGCCGACGTCGCCCCGACGGCGGTCGGGGAACGCCTGTGGGCGGACGCCGACCCCGACCTCCTCGAGCGCCTTGCCGGCCTCCCGGTGCTGCGGCGCGGGTTGCCCCTCGGCACCGTGCGCCGCGGCCGGCTCGAACCGGCGCACGCCCTCGCGATGGCGAGCCCCCCGGCCGACGTGCGGCGCCGCGTCACGCTGGATCCCGACGGGCCCACCGTCCGCCGCTGGCTGGCGGGTGAGGAGGCGTCGCGGGACGACCCCGGCGTCACGCTGCATCCCGGCGGCGACCCGGGCGACGGGTACGCGCGGGTGGAGGTGCTCGGCGCGCCGCTCGGGTGGGGCCGCCTCTCCGGCCCCCGCCTGCGGAACCTGCGGCCGAAGGGGCTGCGGCGGACGTCGCCCTGACGGCGCACGGGCGGTTGTCGCGCCGGAAAGGCGCGTGCTAGGCTACTCGTCGGCCTACGCGCAGCGGTCGTCCCCCGATCGTCACCGACGCGACTGCGACCGGCCCCTCCGGCGCCCCCGTGGCCGCCCACTCAACCGAAGGACGTGAGGCACGTGAAGACCTACTTCGAAAACGACCTCGATCACGACTGGGTGATCATCGACGCCGAGGGCCAGACCGTCGGGCGCCTCGCCACCCAGATCGCGCAGGTGCTGCGCGGCAAGCACAAGCCGACCTTCTCCCCGCACCAGGGCGGCGGCGACTTCGTCGTCGTGGTGAACGCCGACAAGGTCACGTTCACCGGCGCGAAGCTCGACCAGAAGATCTACACCCGCTACAGCGGCTACCAGGGCGGCCTGAAGAAAACCTCCGCCCGCGACATGTTGGCCAAGCACCCCGACCGCGTGATCCGTCGCGCGGTGTGGGGGATGCTCCCCAAGCACCGCCTCGGGCGTCGCCTCCTGCGCCGCCTGAAGGTCTACGCCGGCGCCACGCACCCGCACCAGGCGCAACAGCCCCGTCCTCTGGAGGTCGGATGATGGATCAGTACTACGGCACCGGACGTCGCAAGGAGGCGGTCGCGCGCGTGTTCCTGCGCCCCGGCTCCGGCAAGATCACCGTCAACGGCAAGGACTTCCAGGAGTACTTCCGCGGCATCCTCGTCGGCGTGCAGGCGCTCGAGCCGCTCAAGGCGACGAACACCGCCGGCCGCTTCGACGCCGTCATCACCGTCAAGGGCGGCGGCCCGTCGGGCCAGGCGGACGCCATCAAGCTCGGCGTCGCCCGCGCCCTCCTCGAGGTCGACCCCGCCTACCGCGACCTGCTCAAGACGTCCGGCCACCTGCGCCGCGACGACCGCGTCATCGAACGCAAGAAGTACGGCCTGAAGAAGGCGCGGCGCGCCCCGCAGTTCAGCAAGCGCTGAGCCGGGCCACCGCGTGACCCGTGCGCCGGTCGGTGGTCCGCCACCGACCGGCGTCGCACGTCGCCCGCCCCGACGCGGGCACCTGAGACGAAGGGACCCCCGTGGCCGACCTCCAGGCCGTCATCCTCGGCGTCGTGCAGGGCCTCACCGAGTTCCTCCCGATCTCGAGCTCCGGGCACCTCGTGCTCGCCGCCACCTGGTTCGGCTTCGCCGAACACGGCGAGTCGTTGGCGCTCGCGATCGACATCGCCACGAACACCGGGACCTTCCTCGCCGTCCTCGTCGCGCTCCGCGCCGACGTGTGGCGGGCCCTGAGCGGGTTCCTGCGCGGCCTCACGTCGGCGGAGGCGCGCCGCGAGGACGGCTGGCACCTGGCGCTCCTCGTGCTGCTCGGCTCCATCCCGACGGCGTTGATCGGCCTCACCCTGCGCGAGGTGTTCGAGGTCCTCAACGCCGCGACGCCGGTCTCGGTGGCGTTGATCGCGACCGGCGCGATCCTCTGGACCGCCCCCGCGCGCGGGGCGCGCTCGCGCCCCCGCGACCTCCGGCCGCGCGACGCGCTCGTCGCCGGCCTCGCGCAGGGGCTGGCGGTCGTGCCCGGCATCAGTCGCTCGGGCAGCACCATCGTCGCGCTGTTGTGGCGCGACGTCGACGCCGCCCTCGCGGCGCGCCTCTCGTTCCTTCTCTACCTCGTCGCGTCGTTCGGCGTGGCGCTGCTCGGGATCGGCGAGGTGCGTGACGCGCAGCTCGGCTGGAGCGCGATCGCGTGGATGACGCTCGCGTCGTTCGTCACCGGATGGGCGGCCCTCGCGTGGTTGTTCCGGCTGCTGCGCAGCGGACGCTTCCGCTGGTTCGCTCCGTACTTGTGGGCCGTCGCCGGCCTGACCCTGCTGCGCGGGGTGGTCGCGTGATCGGCCCCGCCCCCGGGCTGCGCGACGGCGCCGCCCCCCGCCGCGCGCTATCCTGGTGCGCTTGGAAGGAGTGCCCGACATGAGCGTCGTCACCCGCATCGCGCCCTCCCCCACCGGGGACCCGCACGTCGGCACCGCCTACGTCGGGCTGTTCAACTACGCGCTCGCCAAGAAGCACGGCGGGCGGTTCGTCTTCCGCCTCGAGGACACCGACCGCGAACGCTACGACGCCCACGCCGAAGCGGGCATCCTGGCGATGTTCGAGTGGCTCGGCATCCGACCCGACGAGGGTCCCGAGATCGGGGGGCCGAACGGCCCCTACCGACAGAGCGAACGCCTCGCGACCTACCGCGAACGCATCGACGCGCTGCTCGAGGCGGGCGCGGCGTACCGCGCCTTCGAAACCGCCGACGAGCTCGACGCGATGCGCGCCGAGCAGAAGCGGCGGGGGTGGCCGCTCGGGTACGACGGGCGCGGCGCGTCGCTGCCGCGCGACGAGCAGGAGCGCCGCGCCGCGGCGGGCGAAGCGCACGTCGTGCGCCTCCGCACCCCCACGGACGGCGAGACGACCTTCCGTGACCTGCTGCGCGGCGACGTCACCATCCCCAACGCCGAGATCAAGGACCCCGTCCTGATCAAGAGCGACGGCTACCCCACCTACCACTTCGCGAACGTCGTCGACGACCACGCGATGGAGGTCACGCACGTCCTGCGCGCCGAGGAGTGGGTGACCAGCACCCCCATCCACGCGCTGTTGTACCGCGCGTTCGGGTGGACCGAACCGGTCTTCGTGCACCTTCCCCTCCTGCGCAACCCCGACGCGAACAAGACGAAGATCAGCAAACGCAAGCTCGACACGAGCGTCGCTTCGTACCGCGAGCAGGGGATCCTGCCCGAAGCGCTGCTGAACTTCCTCGCGACGATGGGGTTCCACCTGCCCGACGGGCGGGAGGTGTTCTCCCTCGACGACTTCGTCGCGCAGTTCGACCCCGAACGCATCACGCTCGGTGGACCGGTGTTCGACCTGAAGAAGTTGCGGCACCTCAACGCGCACTACCTGCGCGAGGTCCTGAGCGTCGAGGCGCTCGCCGACCGCCTCGAGCCGCGCTTCGAGGACGCCGGCTACGCCTGGGAGGACGAGGACTACCTGCTGGACGTGATCGACGTCCTCCGCCCGCGCGCCGAGACGCTGCAGGAACTCGTCGACGCAGCCGACTACTTCTTCCTCCCCGACGACGCGTTCGCGATCCATCCCGAGGCCCGCAAGAAGATCGCGGCGGGCCAACAGGCGCTCGAGGACCTCGAGCGCGAATTCTCGATGCTGGACTTCTTCGACGAGGACGCGGTGGACGAGCTGTTGGACGGCTACGTGCGCTCGCGCGAAATCAAGAAACCGGCGGTCCTGATGCCGCTCCGGGCGGCCCTGACCGGCACGGTGAACGCCCCGTCGGTCACCGACCTCGTCGTGATCCTCGGGCGTGAGCGGGTGCTGCGCCGCATCGGGCGGGCGCTCGGGGAGATGACCGCGTCGCTGCCCGACGACGACCCCGCGGCCGCGGAGGCCGCCGCGGAGGCGGCGGCGGAGGCGGCGGAGGCGGCCGCCCGCGCGAAGCGCGAGGCGGCGATCGCGAAGGCCCGCGCCGAGGCCGCCGCGCGGCGCGGGGAGGCGCCCCCCGCCGAGGCCGACGACGCGTGAGTTGGTTCGATCGCCTCAAGCGCGGGCTCGGCAAGACCCGCGAGGTGCTCACCGCCGACGTCCGCGACCTCGCGACCGGCGCGCACGTCGATTGGGAGGACCTCGAGTTCTCGCTCGTCGCCGCCGACGTCGGGGCGCAGATCGCCGCCGACGTCGTCGCGGAAGCGAAACGCGAACGCGAGGCGGGCACGTCGGTCCACGAAGCGCTCGAGACGGCGCTCCTCGACCAGCTCGAGCCGGACCGCCGCCGCCAGACCCTGCGTCGGGTCGGCTTCGACCTCGACGTCGCCCGCCACCGGGTGGAACCCGCCGGGCACGTCGTCATGGTGGTCGGCGTCAACGGGGTCGGCAAGACCACCACCATCGCGAAGCTCGGGCGGTACTACCAGGAGGCCGGCCGACGCGTCGCCTTCGCGGCGGGCGACACCTTCCGCGCGGCCGGGTCGGCGCAGTTGGGGGTGTGGGGCGAGCGCCTGGGCATCCCGACGCACGTGGGGCCCGACGGCGGCGACCCCGCCGCCGTCGCCTACGACGCCGCCGCCGCGCGCGTCGCGCGGGGGCAGGACCTGTTGATCCTCGATACCGCCGGCCGGCTGCACACCCAGCACAACCTCATGGAGGAACTCAAGAAGGTGAAGCGGGTGATCGGCAAGGCGGACCCGGGGGAACCCAAGGACGTGTGGTTGGTGCTCGACGCGGTGACGGGCCAGAACGGCCTGCAGCAGGCGCGGCGCTTCCACGACGCGGTCGGACTGACCGGCGTGATCGTCACGAAGCTCGACGGGAGCGCGAAGGGCGGGGTGCTGCTGCCGATCGTGCGGGAGCTCGGGGTCCCCATCACGTTCGTCGGGGTCGGCGAGTCCGCCGACGACCTGCAGCCGTACGACGCCGCCGCGTTCGTCCGTGCGTTGCTCGGCGCGGACGAAGGCGCGGCGTGAGCGACGCGCCGCTCCTGATCGCGGCCGCTACGGCGACCGAACTCGCGCCGCTCGACGCGGCCCTCGACGGCGCCCGCGACGTCGGCGGCGGCCGCGCCGGTCGGTTGGAGGGCCGCCCGGTGGTGCTGGTCGCCACCGGCGTCGGGAAGGCCGCCGCCGCGGCCGGCGTCGCCGCGCACGTCGCCCGGTACGCCCCCGCCGCCGTCCTGCACGTCGGCGTCGCCGGCGCGTACGTCGGGGCGTTCCTGCCGGTCGGCGCGACGGTCGCCGCCGCCAGCGAGGTCGATCTGGACGTCGGCGTCGCGACGCACGCCTCGGCGGGCGGCGCCCGCATCGACCCGATGACGGACGTCGACTTCCCCCTCCCCGGCGCGACGCCCGTGCCGACCGACGCCGCCTGGCGCGAGGCGCTCGCGACCGCCGCCGGCCTCCCGCCGGAACCGTTCGCGACGAGCGACGCGGCGTCGGGCGACCTGGACGTCGCCGCCGACCGCGCCGCCCGGTCGGGCGCGGCGGTCGAATCGATGGAGGGCGTGGCGGTGGCCGTGGCGTGCGCCGCGGCGGGCGTGCCGTTCGCGGAGGTGCGCGGCATCGCGAACGTCGCGGGGGTGCGCGACAAGGCGCAGTGGGAGCTCGCCGCCGCGGTGCGGGGCGCCGCCGCCGCCCTGCGTGGCGCGCTCCGCGCCGCCTGAGCGGCGACGCACGCCCCGGACCGGGTCCGGGCCTACGGTATGCTTCTCCCATGGCTCTCGTTCCCGGACGCGACATCCTCGCCGCCGCCCGCCGCGACCAGTACGGCGTCGGCGCGTTCAACACCAACGACATGGAGATCACGCAAGCGATCGTGGAGGCGGCGGAGGCGAAGCGCAGCCCGGTCCTGATCGCCCTCTCCGAGGGCGGCCTCAACTATGGCGGGGCGGAGCTCCCCAAGCTGGTGATCGAGATGGCGCGCAGCGCCAGCGTGCCCGTCGCGGTGCACCTCGATCACGGCTCCTCGTACGCCTCGTGCCTCCGCGCGATCCGCTTGGGATTCACGTCGGTGATGATCGACAAGTCGCACGAGGACGAGGACGTCAACGTCCGCGAAACCGCCCGCGTCGTCGAGGCCGCGCACGCGGTCGGCGTGACGGTCGAGGCGGAGATCGGCCGCCTGGGCGGCGTCGAGGAGCACGTCGTCGTCGCGGAAGAGGACGCCATCCTCACGAAGCCGGACGAGGCGCAGCGCTTCATGGAGCGCAGCGGGGCGGACTACCTCGCCGTCGCGATCGGCACGTCGCACGGCGCGAACAAGGGCAGCGGCCGGCCGTACATCGATCACGCCCGCATTCGCGACATCGCCGCGCGCCTCCCCCACCCCCTCGTCATGCACGGAGCGAGCGGCGTCCCCGACGACCTCGTCCGCCGCCTCAACGCCGCCGGCGGGGAGCTGGCCGACGCGAGCGGCATCCACGAGGACGACGTCCGTCAGGCGGTCACCGAAGGCATCGCGAAGATCAACACCGACACCGACCTCCGCCTCGCCTTCACGACCCGCGTCCGCGAGGTCCTGCGCGACGACCCCGGCCAGTTCGACCCCCGCAAGATCCTGGGGCCCGCCCGGGACGAGATGCGCGCGGTCGTCGAGGCCCGCATGGACGTGTTCGGCTCGAGCGGCCGGGCGGACGGCTGGACCGCCGGCTGAGCGACTTTGGCTCCGTACGGGGCGCGCGTCGTCGCTCGTGGAGGCGTCACACGCAGGGACGGTGCTGAGCTGGGACCACGACGTCGCTCCGTGCAGACGTCACTCGCCTCGTCCTCTGCGGCCACGGACCTCGTCAGCGGCCTCCATGTCGGAAATGACTTCGTAAGGTGCGTGTGTATCCTCTCACGCATGAGGAATTCGAAGGCGAAGGCGTACCACTGGCGCACCCCCGTATCGAACCCCGTCCCCCTCGCCGGGCGACTCCGCCTCCTGGCGTTCATCCTCCTGGGTGTGCTCGGAGGCGTGGCCCAGGCCACGTCCTGTCCTCTCCCCAGCGCGACGGATGGGGCCTACGACGTCACCTCCCGCACCGACCTCGAAGCGATCGGATCGACCTGTCCGATGGACGGAACGTATCGCCTGACGAACGACGTCGACCTCTCGGGCACCGACTGGATTCCGATCGGCTGGGCCGCGAGCTCCACCGACGTCGTCCCTTTCACCGGGACGCTGCACGGGCAGGGATACGCGATCACGCATCTCACCATCGATGGCTCGTCCACCGTCAACGACGCCGGGCTCTTCTCCCGCCTCGAGGGTGCAACCATTCGATCGCTATCGCTCAAGGACGTACGGATCGAGCAAGCCGGCTTCACGTCCCCCGGCGTGGGCGGCCTTGCGGGAGGCGTATCGAGTACCGAGATCGCTCTCGTTCGAGACGTCACGGTGACGGGAGTCGTCAAGGACAATTCGAATAACCCCGCTGACGAAATCGGTGGGATGTTCGGGTTCACCCAAGGACCGACGCGCATCGAACGTTCGCACGTCCTAGTTAACGTGCGAGGAAAGGATGGTGTCGGCGGTGTCGTCGGTCGGTCGCGTTCGACGATCGCGTTCACGAACGTCCGCGTGAACGGAGATACCGAAGGCGGAGACGATGTCGGCGGCTTCGTGGGACGGAACGATGGGGATCTCCTCACCATCGAGAACGCCACCTTGACGTCCACCGCCGACGTCGATGCGGACGACAACGTCGGTGGCGTCGTTGGCCATGTCACGAGTGGGGTCGAGACGTACCTCACGAACATCACCGTAGACGGGGAGATAGGTGATAACTCGAAAGTCGGTGGCATCATCGGCAACCTAAATGGCGGGATGACGCTCCTCGAGAACGTCACGGTCACAGGAACCGTCGACGGGGACAGCGACTCGGGCGGCCTCATCGGCTACGCCGACTCATCGATCACACTCACAGACATTTCCATCAACGCCGATGCAGAGATCGTAGGCACAAGTGATGTTGGCGGCTTAGTGGGCCATGTCGCATACAGCACAAACGTACGGGCGTCCAGGGTCACCGTTGCCGGCCATATCGAGGGGACGAGTCCCATTGGGCGGGTCGGTGGGCTGTTTGGCCGTCTCTATGATCACGAGAACACGGTCAACGTCACGAACGTCGAGATTGCGCCTGCAGCGTGGGTCAAGGGCACCAAGGGCGTCGGCGGGCTCATCGGACAGATTTACGGTAAAGAAACCGATCCAAAACGTTTCGTGTTCTCCGATCTGACCGTCGACGGACTCGTGCACGGGACGGAAGGGATCGGAGGCGCCTTTGGCGACGTTTCCGAAGCCACGGAGCTCCATCGGGCGCGGATTGTGGCACAGGTTTCGGGCACCGCCGGTTCGGTCGGTGGCGTCGCTGGGGAGGTCGGTAGAAGCGACGGAGCCCTTACGATCACGGAAACGCTCTTCGAAGGCGAAGTCTCGGGTGAGGGATCCGGCGATGGGACGGGTGGACTCGTCGGCGCGTACTACCAGGGCGCCGACGCCCTCTCCATGCGCGACGTCCTCGTCGTCGGCCCGACCACCTCCACCGCCGTCACGGACGTCGGTGGCTTGATCGGGCATATCAATATCAATAAGGATGCCGACCTTCGTCGCGCTCTCGTTCTCGGCCCCCTAACGACGACGAGTGGCACACCAGGGACGCTCGTGGGCAAGGTCGACGGTTCGACGGTGTCCGTCACCGACGCGTTCTGGAGTACAACGACCAATCCGAACGCCCCCGCGATCGGCTCGGGCACCGTAACGGGCAACGCCCGCGGCGAGCCCACGGCCACCCTCCAAACGTACGCGACGTTCACCGAAGCCGGGTGGAGCATTGCCAACGGACGCCCGGCCGTCGAGGGGCCCGCGGACGCAACCTGGACCCTCTGCCGCGACGGCACCCCCACCCTCACCCGGTGGGCCCCCGAGCGTTGTCTGCCCGCCAGCAACGACGTCGCCACCTTTCGGGTCGGCGGGTTCGACCCGCGGCAACTCCGCAACATCCCCTTCGACGTCGCCATCTCGCTCACCGACGCCGAGGGCGACGCCGCCTATACCGAAGCTCCAAGCACCCTTACGCTCGTCGCGAACGGCGGCGCCGAGGGCGGCGACCTGCTCACGTATCCGGAGGACGCCAGCGCCCCCACGACCCCCCAGGTCACCGTTCCGGCCGGCACGGCGCACGTCACCTTCACCGACGTGTTCTACACCGGCCTCAGCGGACCCGACGGACGAGACGTCACCCTCACGGCTACCGGCGAGGACGGCCCCCTCGAGGGCATCCAGGTCTCCACGACCGACCTCGCCGTCCGCGACGTCGCCATGACGCTCGGCGTCTCCCCCACGACCCTCCTCCTCAACGGCGCCGACGTCGCCACCGTCACCGTCACCCTCACCGACGCAAAGGGCACGCCACTCGACGGCGAACCCATCACGCTGACCACCACCTCCGGAGGCCTCGGGCCCGACGCGACCCCCACCCTCGTACGCCGAACCAACCGCGAAGGACGCATCCAAGCCACGCTCACCCCTACGAGACGCGCTGGCACGGCCACCCTCACCGCGCGATGCCCCGGTGCCTGTCCCCGAACCACCACGATCACCTTCACCGGCGAGATCGACGACCTTCGCGCCGTCCCAGGCGACCAGGAGGCCTGGCTTTACTTCGCACCCCTCGCCGACGATGTCACCAACGTCCGCTACCGGATCGACAAAGGTCCCTGGATCGCCGCCGACCCCCCACGCACACGGGGGCCGTTGCACGTCACGCCCGATGCCGCCGGGACCGACCTCCGCAACGGCGTCCCCCACGTGGTCGAACTCCAAGGCCTCGAACGTAACCAAACCACCTCCGACCTGCCCATCGCCGGTCCCATCACCGTCACCCCGACCGACGTCGAACCCCCCGACGCGACCTGGGCCCGCATCGAAGGCGGTGAGGTCGACGCCGGCATCGAGGGCGACCGCACGCGCGTCACCCTCGACGCCAGCCTCACCAACGAAACCGGAGGCCCCCTCCGAGAAGTCTGGATCGACACGCCCCCTCAGGACGCATGGTCCCTCGGGGAACTCCGCGTCACCAACGCGGAACAGCGCACGAACCACGGCATCGTCGTCGAACGCGAGGAGGCCGGTTGGCGTGTCCGCTTCACGCGCACTCCCCTCCTCGCGGGGGACACCCTCGAGCTCACGCTGGACCTCGACGAAAGGAGCGACCGATGACCCGCAGTGTTCCCTGGCTCCGCATCGCCACCCTCCTGTTCGCGCTCGGCATCCTCGCGGGATGCAACAAACTGTCCGGAGGGGCGAACAACGTCCCCCCTCCGGTCGACAGCACCGTCACGCTGTGCACGGCCTCCGTTCCGCAGCCCGACGACACGGAGCGCGACTGCGACGACGTGGCCTTCACCTACGAGGCACCCACGCTCGACTAACCTCCGAGTCCGCACGCGCGCCCACGAGGGCCCCCGGACGTCCCGGGGGCCCTCGTTCGCGTGCGGTCCTGCCACGCCTTTCCCAACGCCATGCGCGCCACGATCGGCGTTCGCCGCTTCGTCGTTCAGGATTCCTGCCGCCCCGGATTCCGGTCCGGCGTGACGAAGACCGTCTTCTGTCGGGTGAAGCGCACCGCGCCCGGCGGGCCGCCCTTGACCTTCCACACGTGCTTGCGGAGCGTGTAGTCGACCGGGACGTTGTCGCCCCCCGCCGCCTTGCTGTAGCCCGCCGCGAGCTGCGCCGCGAACAGGATGACGTCGAACGGCACCTCGCGACCGCCGGCCAGGATCACGACGTGCGACCCCGTCCACCCCTGCGCGTGGAGCCACACGTCGAGGCTGCGGGCGACCCGGAACGTGACGGCGTCGTTCTCCTTGGCGTTGCGCCCCACCACCACCGTGAAGCCGTGCGGCGCGTCGAACCGCGCGCCGGGCAGCCGCGGCCCGGGCCGTTTCGCCTTCGCCAGCTTCGCGGCGCGCGCAGCGAGATCCGCGTCGCTCGCCGCGTCGAGCGACGCGAGGTCCGCCTCCAGCGCCGCCAACTCGGCAGCGCGGGCGTCGGCGTGCGCCAACGCCCGCTCCGCCCGCGCTTCGCGCCGGCGGGCCTGGTCGTAGCGGCGTTCGGCGTTGGCGGGGGCCGAGCGGGTCGGGTCGAGGTCCAGCGTCACGTCACCCCCCTCGAAGCCGGGCAACGTCACGCGCGACGCGCCGGCCGGCACCGCGTGCGCGTGCGCGAGGAGCAGGTCCGCTTCGCGTCGCAGGCGGTCGGCGTCGTCCGCGGCGGCGAGCGCCTTCTCCGCGTCGCGCTCGCGCTTTCGGGCCACCCGAAGGTCGTCGCGGAGGGCCGCCTCGACCACCCTCCGGTCGCGCGCGCGCCGCTCCGCCCGCCGGGCGTCCGCGACGTCGGGGCGCCCCCCCACCGCCTCCACGGCGGCCGACGGGTCGGCCGCGACCCGTTGAATCGCGGCGACGACGGCGTCGAGGACGTCCCCCTCGAGCGTCGCGTCGGCGGGCACGTCGGCGGCGTGCCGGATGGCGTCGGTCACCTGCGGGCCGACGCCGTCGAGGCGACGCTTGAGGTCGGCGAGCGTCGCGCCACGCAGGTGGTCGGCGAGCGCGTCGGGGGCAAGGGTGCGCGGATCGGGCTTCGCGTACGGCGGGGGCGGCACGTACGTTGCGCCCGGCACGACGGTGCGGTAGCGGTTGACGTCGGCCCCGACGCGGCGCGACGCCCCCACCACGGTGTCCTCCTCGTCGACCAGAATGAGGTTGCCGTTCCGTCCGGTGAGCTCCGCGACGAGGGTGACGGGGGGCGTCGGCGCGAAGCCCTCGTCCGCGGCGAAGCGGAGGTGGGCGACGCGGTCGAGCGCCGGCTGGTCGGCCCCGACGAGCGGGCCGGCGGCGCGGGCCCGGAGTTGCGCCTGGAAGGCGGTGTGCGGCCCGCCGGCGGCGTCGGGCAGGTCGTCTCGGAGCGCGAGGCGCGGGTGCGGGAGGGTGTCGACCAACCACACCACGGCGCCCCCCTCGAGGGGCAACAGGTGGGTGTGCGCGTCGAGGAAGCGCCACGCGCCCCGGCCCGCGGGCAGGCGCGCCCGGAGGCGCTCCAGTACGTCGGCGAGCAGCAACCCCTCCACGTCCGGCGACCCGCCGCCTAGTTCACGACCCGGTCGCGCCCCCCGAGCTGCCGCCGGGCCGCGGCGAGCGCCGCGTGGAGCGCGGCGGCGTCCTCGCCGGCGGGGTCGGCGTGCTCGAGCGCCGCGCGGGCGTGGCGGACGACGTCGGGGGCGGCGGCCACCCCGCGTTGTGCGTGGGCGTCGACGAGGACGTGCTGCGCCGCCAGCCACGTCGGGTCCCCCTCGGAGGCGGCCGCGACGGCGCGCTCGAGCCACGCGACCGCGTCGTGCAGGTCGAAGTACTCGAACGCGACCGTCCCGAGCGTCAGGCAGGCGGACGCCTCCGCGCCGGCGGCGAGGGCGCGTTCCGCGGCGTCCTGCGCGGCGCGCAGGTCCCCGAGCCGCAGGTGGACGTCGGCGAGGTCGGCGAGCGCGTCGGCGCGGTGCGGGTAGTCCGGGTCGCTCAGCAGGTCGTCCAGGGTCGCGCGGGCCTCGTCGAGCCGGTCGGCGTCGACGTACAGGATGGCGAGCTCGTGCGCGAGGTAGGCGCGTTCGTCGTGCGGCGCGTCCACCCGGACGGCGTCCAGCTCCGCGGCGGCGTCGTCGGGCCGCCCCAGGTCGGCGAGCGCGTCGGCGCGCGACGTGGCGATCGCCAACCGACGCTCGACGTCGCGGGCGTGCCCGGCGGCGGCGTCGAGGTGCTCGAGCGCCCGCCCGGGGTTCCCGATCGCCAGGTCGACCCGCCCGCGCAGTTCGTGCTCCCAGGCCAGGTCCTCCCCGCGGGCCGGAGCGTGCGGTGCGACGTCCAGGACGGCGCCCGCTTCGCGCGGCCGACCGACCTCGAGGAGGGCGGCGGCGAAGTGCCGACGGAGCCCATCGCGGTCGCGTGCCCCGGCGCCCTCCCAGGCGTGCGCGAACGCGTCGGCGGCGGCGTCGACCTCGCCTCCTACGCGCTGTCGGAGGCGGGCGTGACGGT
>JAVLCF010000060.1 GCA_031581195.1 Trueperaceae bacterium
GCGCCGCGCACCCGCAGGAAGCTCCACCTCGTGTACGACCTGGCCCCCGGCATCGACCACCTCCAGCGACGTCGCGGACGTCCGCGGGGCGAAGGCGACGTCCAACGCGTAGGCGCCCCCCGCACGAGGGGCGTCCGGTACGTCGATACGCAAGCTGGATGCGCCCGACGGGGCGACCTGGGCATCGGCCGAAACGCGAACGGTCGTGGAACCCCCCGCCACCCGTCGCCTCCATGCCACCGCGTCCTCCACGGGAACGTCGCGGGTGTCGAGAGCTCGGGCATCGACGTGAAGGGGACCGGACCCGCGGTGCAGGGCGGCCCCCACCTCGATGGCCTCGGGGAGGGTCGCGACGACCGCATCGGTCCGCGCCTTCCAGGAGCCGGAGTCGACGACGGGGGATCCCACGACGACGTCGACGGTCCGCCACGTCGCCCTCCGACCGAACGGGCCACCTTCCGCCGGTACCGCCTCGCTCCACGGGGTGCGGATCGACACCCACGTCGCCGCCGGCGTCGCGAGGAGGCTCGGAACGAGGGCCAGGGCCATGAGCGCGGGAAGGACGGCGCCGACCCCCAACGCCACGCCGGCGAGCCACCGCGTCGAAGGCGCGCGCGCCGGACCGGCCCACGCGCGACGTGCGTCCCGCAGGACGATGACGGCATCGAGCCCCAGGAGACCCGCGGCGATGGCGAGCCACCACCGCCACGCCGCCCACCCGTCTCCGGCGACGTCGGGCAGTGGGCGGCCCGACGCACCATCGGCATCGACGCTCCCCGGCCGATCGCGGGCCGTCGCCCCGTACGCGGCGAGGGGAACGACGGTGCCGTCTGCGAAGCGAAGTTCGTACGGGCCCGCCCGGGTCGGCGTGAAGGCATGGGAAAAGGCACCCGGTGGCCACACCCGGTCGATGCCTGCCTCCTCTACGCCGTACAGCGCGTCGCCGGTCGCCATCGTGTCGCCCGAGGCATCGACGATCCGCCAGCCCCCACCGTACGCCGACGTGGGCAAGGGGCAGGGACGCGCGACGGCGCACGCCCACCCTTCGCTCACCGGCGTGGATCGGGCCCACGCCACGAACGAGGCGACGAAGGCAGGGAAGCTTGGGCGTGCCGCCCAATCACCGTCGTCGGTCCCGAATCCGACGGCGACCTGGCGACCGACGTCCGTGGTTCGACTCCACGCCAGGACGTTCCCCTCCATGCCCACGAGGGGACGGGCGCCATCGGGAAGGCGCAACGGAGTGACGGTGTCGAGCCCGAGATCCGTGGCGTCGACCTCGCGCATCAGCGGGTGTCCGGGCGCCACGGTCCGCGGGGTCGTGGTCGAGATGGCGGCGCCGCGAACGTAGGTGCTCGGCGGCTCTCCGAGCCACAGGACCGATCCCGTCCCCGGATCGACGCCGGGCCCCGTGGCGATCACCACGTCGAAGGGCGGAGCGTCGCGCTCGGTCGGAAGCGCGTCGAGGGGCACCGTCCGGACGCCGTCGATGGCCGCCAGGGCAGCGAGCACCGCGGGGTCGGGCGGACCGACGACGGCGACCCGCGTCGGTACGGTCCCGGGATCGACGACGTGCCATACGGCATCGTCGACGGGGTGCACGCCACCCTGCACGGTGCGCACCTCGACCCAGCCGATCCCGGGAAGGTCGACGATGACCTCGAACGAGACGCGCTCGTCCGGTCCCACGTCGACCTCGGTCTCGGCCCACGGAAGGGCGCTCGTCGCGTCCATCGACCGGTAGCGGACCTGAACGTCGACGGTCGTGCCCGGATCCACGCCGCTCGCGTGCACGTCGCCCTCGACGACCCACCGTCCGGCCGGCGAAGCGGCGGGGCGGACGGTGACGTTCGCGAGCCCGACGTTCGGTCCCGACCCCGCGACCGTGAAGCGCTGGACGTCGGCGGTGAGCTCGGGGTCGGAATCGTGCAGTGCCGCATCGATCGCGTCGCGCGTTTCCCCCGTCGATACGATCTGCACCTGGGTCGCCTCGGCCGGGTTCGACACCGCCGCGGCCAGCGCGACGGCGTCGCCCCAGGCGGGGGTCGTGTCGTCCGGCCGGAGGCCCGCGACCCGCGCGGCAAGCTCGGCGCCCGCCGGGCGCCGAGCCGCGACCAGCGTCGCTTCGTGTCCTACGCGCACGATCGTGAGAACCTCACGCTCGGGGGCACGCTCGATCGTGCGGCGCAACCAGGCGAGGCTCGCGCCGAAGCGCGTCGGCTCGACGTCCGTCGCGCGCATGGCGTGGGACGCGTCGAGAAGGACGATCCGGTGCTCGACGACGTGGCCTCCGCCGCCCGTGGGTCCCGCCAGCGCGAGGACCGTCGCCGTGACGATGGCCAGGTGAAGCCAAAGGCGTGGCCGACGCCATGGAATGCGTCGACCGGCCGACCTCCCCTCGCGCGTGGCCGCGACCTTGCGCCACAGGAACAGGCTGGCGGTGCGGTGGCGTCCGCTCCGGAACGCGTGAAGCGCGACGACGAGGGGAAGCAGCGCCAGGAGCGCCAGCGCTCCGGGGGCCAGGAAACTCACGTGACGAGGCCCATGCGTTGCCACCGAGAGAGGATCTCCGACGGGTCGTCCCGATCGGCGCGAACGCCGAACCAGTGCCCCTCGGCGCGCAGCACGGACGCGCGGAGTTCCGCCTGCCACGCCTGCACGACCTCCTGGTAGGCCTGCACCGTGCCCTCGTCCACGAAGCGGTCCAGGACCTCGCCCGTTTCGACGTCGACGAGGCGGGCCCAGCCCCGCACGTCGGCCTCGGGCGTGACGTCGGTGCGACCCAACACCTGCAGCGCCAGCAACGCGTACCCTTGCGCGCGCCAGACCCGAATCGCGTCGTGAGCATCCTCCATCAACCAATCGCTGACGACGACCACGAGGCCCCGACCGTGCATCCGGTCGATCGATGCCCGGGCGATGGGCTCGAGTCGCTCCGTTCGCCCGCCCGGCGTGACTTGCGCGAGGCGTTCGAGCGCGTCGTCGATCATCGCGACGCGCGTCAGCCGTGGCCCTGCCTCGAGGCGTCCCGCCTGCGCGGTCAGGAGCGAGACGTGGTCACCCCCCTGGAGCGACACGAGGGTGCACAGCGCCGCCACCTGCTGGGCGGTACGCCACTTGTCGGCATCCCATCCCATCGAGGCCGACGCATCGAGCAGCACGTGCACGCGTAGGGCTTGCTCCTGCGTGAACTGTCGAATCACCGTGCGACCCAGCCGGCCGTAGACGTGCTTGTCCAGGTGGCGAACGTCGTCCCCGGCCTCGAACGCCCGGTACTGCGCGAACTCGATGCCCGGTCCGAGCGCGTTGCCCGCTCGCGTGCCGTGCCCCACCTCCGCGTGGATCCCGGGGGCACGCCATTGCAGGCCCTCGGCGCGCGCCCGCAACGATGCGGGAAGTAGGGCGCTCATGCGTGGGACGCCACCACCGAGTCCAGAAGGGCGCGTACGACCGCGTCGGTGGTGACGCCGTCCGCTCGCGCCTCGAAGTTCATGTGGATCCGGTGGCGCAGGGCGGGGCGTGACACGCCACGCACGTCGTCGACGGCCACGGCGTGGCGCCCCGCCAAGAGCGCGCGCGCCTTGGCGGCCAGGACGAGGGACTGCGCACCGCGGGGGCTCACGCCATGGCGAACGTACGTCCGCACGAGGTCGGGAGCCTCCTCGAGATCGGGTTGCGTCGCGCGCACGAGGCGCGTCACGACGTCGACGATCTCCGTGGACACCGGGACGTCGCGCGCCCATCGCTGGACGTCGAGCACGTCTTCGGGCGTCAGCACCTGCGGAACGTCCGCGACGTCGTTGCCCGTCGTCGTCTCGACGATCCGAGCCAGTACCTCGCGCGGTGGGAACGGAACGTCGATCTTGAACAAGAACCGATCGATTTGCGCTTCGGGCAGAAGGTAGGTGCCTTCCATTTCGATGGGGTTCTGCGTGGCCAACACGAAACAGGGCACCGGAAGCGGGTGCTCGGCACCCATGACGGTCACCGTCCCCTCCTGCATCGCCTCGAGGAGGGCGGCCTGGGTCTTCGGTGTCGCGCGGTTGATCTCGTCGGCCAGCACCATTTGCGCGAAGATCGGACCGGGCTGAAAGCGGGGCTCCATGGTGCCGTGCTCGCTCGGAGTGAGCGAGAACGTCCCGGTGATGTCGGCGGGCATCAGGTCGGGCGTGAACTGCACGCGGTTGGACGCCAACCCGAACACGCGTCCCAAGGTCCGGACGAGGAGGGTCTTGCCCAGTCCGGGCGCACTTTCGATGAGGACGTGACCCCCGGCGATCAGGGCGATCAGCACCTCGTCGACGGCGTTCTCCTGCCCCATCACGACCTGCGCGATCGCGTCCCGGCCTCGGTGCAGGCGTTCCAACGTGGCGTGGAGCGCCTGCGCGTCGGCGTCGCCGGCCCCGGGCACGGGGCCTCGGGGATCCCCTTCGTAGGTCATTCGTTCACCTCGTTCGTATCCGCGCGGGCGTGGGCGTCGCGCTCCGTGACGGCGGGAAGAAAGTAGCGGCGGACGACGTCGCGCTGGGTCCAGCCGAGCGGCCGACGCGTCGCATCGGTTTCGTCGGCGCGAACGAACGTCCTTCGCTCCGCCTGCGGGGTCGGCGAGCGCGCGGCGTCCGGTCGTTCGCGTGGAGCGAGCTGCATCTCGACCCTGCGGCCCTCGGCGTCGTCCCGCGAAGCGAGCGGCGTCACGTCGACGGCCGCCTCACCCCGTTCGAAGGCCGAGGGCGTCCCCTCCCCGCCCATCGAGCCGTCGCCCACCCCGTCCCCGGCCGCCTCCGAGGATTGACGCGCATCGCCCGCCACGTTCCCCGCCGCTTCGCCCTGCACGCGCGCCATCGGCTCTCGCCCGGGGTCCCCCTCGCGGGCGTCGCCCCCCTCGACGTCGGCGGCGTTTCCGTACGGATCGCGCGAAGCGTCTTGGGCCCCTTCCGACGGGGACCGCGTCGCGTGCTCGGCCTCTCGAGCGTCGGCGCGTCGCTGCAGCACGTCCGCCAACCGCTCGAGCGGAGACGCCGGGGGTGTGCGGCCGGCGTCGCCCACGTCCCATGCGTCCCGCGCGATCCGCTCTCCCGGCGTCGCGGTGGGTTCGTCGTCGACGCGCGAGGTCGGGGTCCCCGAGGCGCGGGCGTCGGGCCCCTGGGGGCCGCGCAAGGCCTCGCGTACGGAGTCCTCGAGCGTGCCCCCGGTGCGTTCGACCGCGTCCTGCAGGTACGCCAGGGCATCGCTCAGGCGTGCGTCGGCCTCGTCGGCATCGATCGTTCCGTCGCGAAGATCGCTCGAGACGTCGGAAAAGGCCTGCGCGACGGCGCGCAGGTAGGCGTCGCGTTCGGCGACGGGTTCGCTCGCCAGCCGGTCGGCGATCGCTTCGGTGAACGAAATCGTGTCTTCGAGGGCGTCGCTCGTGACCGAGCGCAGTGCCGGCCCCTCGCCACGGAGGACCGTCTCCGGGGCCGGCGCCGGAACCGGAACGGCGAACGCGACGACGGCGGTGACGCAGGTGCCCGCGAGCACGAGTCGGTGGGCCTGCGGCGCGGTGGGTCCGACGTGATGCGAAAACGTGTGCTGCGCGAGCCAGCCACGCACGTCCTCGAGAAGGAGGCGGGCGACCGTGGAGCCGGGCCGTGGCCCCCAACGCTCCTCCACCTCGAACGCCGTGGAGAGGCGTTGCTGCAGACCCGCACCGTGGTCGACCCTTCGCGCGATCGTCGACAGCGTGGGTCGACGGGCGACGTAGGCGAGCAGGACGGCGAGCCCTGCCACGAGGCCTCCCGTCACGGCTACCGTCGCCGTGAGCTCGAGATGCGTTTCGGACCAGGCTGCACCGCGAGCCCCGGTGACCCAGCGAAACGGCCAGGAGGCCGTGGTCGCAAGGCCCGCTCCGACGGCTGCTGCGTACACGACGTGGCGAAGCACACCCCGCCACCAAGCGCGACGCATGCGCTCCAGCGCCGGTCGCACGTGGTCGACTGTCGTCGGAGCATCCTGCACGAGCGAACCACGGCTCCCCTCTGGGTCGAAACGCGTGACGCGTCGACGGACCGTGCCCCCGATGGGCTGACGTGACGAAGCACGACGAGCGTATCACGGGACGTTCGTCCCGATTTTGCGTGCCGGCTCGTGCGGGTCTGCGTCACGCGCCGCTCGGCGCCCGACGTCACGGCCGCAGGGGCGTCGCCGGAAACGTGGGGGCGGACGCGTCAGCCTTTGAACGACCGCGCCATGAAGACCGCTGCCACGACGGCGGTGACCAAGGGAAGGAGGAACGTGACGGAAAGGGTGGCCGTCAGGGGGAGCTGCTGGAAGCCCAGAAGGAAGTAGCGCATGAGGTCCAGTTGGTAGCTGACCGGGTTCGCGTAGACGAGCGTCTCGATCCACCACGGCAGCTGCACGACCCACCCGCCGCCGATGGCGTAGACGCCGACCTCGCGCAACTCCTCGCGCAGCGCCTCGGGAATCTGCAGGAAGCCGACGCCACCGATGATCCCCTTGAGGGGAAAGATCGACCCCGAAAGGAAGTACAGCGGTTGAATGACGCCGTTCGAGATGCTGCCGAACCCCTCGAACGTCTTCATGCGCGAAGCGATGATGACGCCGAGCGCCGTGATGAAGAGCCCCAGGAAGAACATCACCAACCACGCGCCCAGCAGGCCTGGAAGGCTCAGGGGCACGCCGACGACCGGCGCGAGAAGCAGCGGGATCGATCCCTGGACGAGCGCGATCGTCGCCCCACCGAGGAGTTTTCCGACCGTCACGGACAGCATCGGGGCGGGCGACACGATCACCTCGCGAAGGAGGCCGACCTCCCGGTCCCACACGAGAGCGATCGCGGCCTGCAACGACGAGAACAGGATGTTGAGGGTGATGACGCCGGGAAGGATGTACTGCGCGTAGCTGTACCCTTCGATCTCGCGAAGGGCGGCCCCGAGCCCGAACCCGAGAATGAGGAGCCACAGGACGGTCCTCGAGACCCCCCCGAAGATCTGCGATCGGTCGCGCCGGTAGCGGAGAAGCTCGCGCTTCCACATGACCCACACCACGCCCGGAACCAGGCGCGCGTGACGGCGTGGGAGCCCGAGGCGCGTCACCGGGAGAACTCCCCTCCACGATCGGCGTACGACTTCATCAACGCTCGCGGCCCTGCGGCCTCGTCGCGCAATTGGTGCCCCGTCAGAGCGAGAAAGACGCCTTCGAGGTCGGTCGCGTTCTCCGAACCGGCGATCAGATCCGCCGGAGATCCCAACGCCACCAGCGACCCGCGGTCGATGATGCCGACCCGGTCGCACGCTTCGGCTTCGTAGAGGTAGTGCGTGGTCATGAGCACCGTCATGCCCTCCCGACGCAGGGCATCGATCCGTTCCCAAAGGTGCTTTCGTCCCTGAGGATCGAGGCCCAACGTCGGCTCGTCCAAGAACAGGACGCCGGGACGATGCATGAGGGCCCGCGCCAACTCGAGGCGGCGCTTCATCCCCCCCGAGAACGTCCGGACGCGGCGGTCGGCGGCATCACGCAACGACGCCCACGCGAGGCTTTCCTCGACCCGGTCCGCCCGCTCGCGCCGGGGCACGTCGTAGAGAACGGCGTGGATGTCGAGGTTCTCGCGCGCCGTGAGTCGCTCGTCCAACGCCGGGTCTTGGAACACCAGTCCGAGCGCTCGACGGACCTCCTGCGCGTCGTCGCGGACGTCGTACCCGAGGACCGAGGCGCGACCGAACGACGGTTCGATCAGCGTCGTCAACATGTGCAGGATCGTGGTCTTGCCCGCCCCATTCGGTCCGAGAAGCCCGAAGAACTCACCTCGGCCCACCCTGAAGGACACCGCCTCGACCGCCGCTACGTCTGCGTAGCGGCGGCCGAGATCGGTGCATTCGATGGCAGCCACGTCCTGCTGCGACAACGTCAGCCTCCCAGAACCCTCCCCGCGCTCGAGAGGTTGCGAACGAGGTCTTGGCACGTCTCCGAGGGGTTCTCGGCACGTTCGACGTCGTCGCCGTCGTCGTCGCCTTCCTCGTCCTCCTCTCCACCGTACCCGAGGGCGGCAAGGCTGTCCACGACGGCCTCGTCTTCGGCCGACGCCACCAATGCCAGGACGTCGGTCAGGTGGGCGTCGTACAGGTCCCCGACGATCACCACGTGTTCGAAGGCGAGGGCGTCCTCCCCCGCCGCGAAGGCCTCGCACGCGGGTGCGGCGACCGTCTCCAAATGGCGTGCGAGACGAGCCGCATCGCGTCCGGGGTAGAGGGCCGCATCGGCGACGGACTCGATGATGCCGACCAGGCTCTGTGCCGGTGCCTCCGCCTCCTCGGGGTTCGAGGGGAAGACGTCGGGAAGCGTCGCAGCGGGGTAGATCTCCTCGAGGGTCGCCAGGTACTGATCCGCGAAACTCGCTTGATCGTCCGATGCCGCGGATGCCAACTCGCCCCACAGCGCCTTCACGCGTTGCAACGTGGCCCAGCCGAGGGGGTACATCCAAGGCTCGTCCTCTTCGATCGCCTCCTCGACCCCTTCGGCGACGCCACCCTCGGCCAGCAGCAGGTCGGCCGCGACCGCGGCGACGTACGCCGGTTCGGTGCGGACGTCGGCCGGGAGGACGCTTCGGCTTGCCTCCTCGAGCGTCCCGCGGACGGTTTCGACCAGATCCGTGAGGTCCTCGCCCCGCTCGAAAGCCGCCTCGATCGCCTCGACTCCGTCCTCGAGCTCGTGGGCCAGATCCGGCGCCGACGCGTTCAGCGTGCCCCCGAAGCGAGCCATGTCTTCCTCGAGGCCTTCGATGGTTTCGTCGAGCCCTTCGGGCGCCACGCCGTACGTGGCGAGGACGAGCAGGCGTGCATCCATCAACTCGAGACCGAAGCCCCGGCTCTGCACCACGGTGCGTTCAAAGAAGGGGTCGGAGGCGTACTGCGCGTGCACCGTTCCCGCGAGGGCGACCAGGACCCCCACGAGAAGGGCCGCGGGCCGGCGGAACATCGTCGGAACGGCGGTCATCGGGCCGGCACCACGCCGATCTCGGCGGAGTGGGCCCCGCGGCCCGCCTGAATCTCGTCGACGACGCAGAGGCACTCCGCGTCGATGACCGAGACGCTGTCGGACAGGCCGTTGGCGGTGTAGATCTTCTCGCCGTCCGGCGTCACGGCGATGCCCCACGGGCGCCGCCCCATCCGTTCACGAATCGTCGCGATGACCTCGTGCGTATCGGTATCGATGACGTACACGGCGCTGGTCCCCCCACCGGCGACGTACAAGCGACCCCGGTTCGGGTCGACCTGCATCTCCACCGGGCGCGAATCCAAGCCCAGGTCGATCGTCTCGACCACGCTGTGGCTGGCGACGTCGATCACCGAAATGTTGCCGCCGATTTCCGCGGAGACGTAGGCGACGCTGCCGTCGCTGGAGAAGTCCACCTCCCGCGGCCGGTTGCCGACGAGAACGTGCGTGACGACCTCCATTTTCTCCGTGTCGATGACCGTGACGGTGTGCGTCGCCTCGGCCGTGATGTACGCGAACCGGCCATCGGGACTGACCGCGACCCCCTCCGACTCGATGCCGACCTGGAAGATGCCGAGTTGCTCGCCGGTCTCCGCGTCGTACCCGGCCCCCTGCGCCGTCGCCTCCAGCGCGGCCCACACCTGTCGGCCGTCCGGGCTGATCGCGACGCGTTCGGGATTCCCCCCGGCACGAATCTCGGTGACGACCTCGTTGCTGCGAACGTCGATGGCGAGAATCTTGTCCTCGGGGGTCTCCAGAACCGGATTGAAGTCGCTGATGGAGGCGTAGATGAGGCTTCCGTCCGGACTCACCGCCATCCCTCGCGGCCGCACTTCACCGGGACGTCCGGAGATGCTGATCGTGTCGATCACTTCGTCGTTCTCCGAATCGATGACGGTGATGTCGGCACTGAACTCGTTGGCGACGTAGACGCGGTAGCTGCCCGTCTCCTGCGCGGCCGCCAACGGGAGGCACGCGAGGACGAAGAGGGCGAGGGTCGTCCACGCCCACGACCGCCGAGGCGGCATGCGAGGGACGAAGCGGGGCGGGTCGGGTCGATCCATGATTCACGTCTCCTTTCGCGATGGGCGTATCGAACCCCATCGCCTGGGGGTCATCGGGAGGTGCACCGGGAGCGTTCGGCCAGATCGCCGATCTGATCGAGCCGTTCGTTCGGGTCGGTGCCCGGCAGGTAGATTGCGGGAAGTTGGCCCACCAGCAGGCCGAGTCGGAAGGGATCGGTCTCGTCCGCACGAATCTCCACGAGGTACATCGACTGGCGCATCTGTCGATCCCAGGGTCGGATACTCGTACCGATCCCCTTCCACAAGTCGAAGACCTGCCCTTCGGTGTTCAAGCGGTCCAGCACGACGCTCGGATCCGACGAGCGTTCGAAGAACGCCATCTCGTAGAGAATTTTGACCGCCTGGTACGTCGCCCAGGCGGGCGGCTCCATCGGGTCCCCGAAGCGCGCGAGGTACCGGGCGTTGATCTCCCGTGCGCCGTAGGCGTCCAGCGTCGCCTCGAACGCCAGGATGCGCGCCTGCGCCCCGAGATCGGGCGCCGCCTCGCGGGCCGCGAACATGAAGGCCCGCGATTGCGCCTCGAGATCCGGGTGGCCGGCGACGACGGTCTGCACGCCCGCCTCTTCGAGAGCCCCGAGCCACGCGACCTGGTCGGCGGCGGGCATCAGCAGGACCAGAACGTCGGCCTCGGCCGCATCCACGCGACGTCGAAGCGTCTGCGCATCGGGTGCGTCCGACGCCGCGACCGCGTCGACGATGCGCGCGCCGAAATGACGTTCGTCCAGACTCCAGCGCAAGCGGCGGAGGAGGGCGTCGCCTCGCTCGTCGTCGGAGCGAACGACGAACCAACGACGGAAGCCGGAACGCACGTACCACCCGGCCATGGCGTCGAGGTACATGGCGTCGCTCGGTTCGAGATGGAACGTCGTCGGCCGGCACCCCTCGTTCCGGAGGTGGTCCGCGGACTCGCCGGCATTGACGAAGGCGATGCCGCGCTCGTGAGCCCAGTCGGACAACGCCTGCGCGACGTCGAGCCCTCCCCATCCCCCGACGATCGCCATGGCACCTCGCTCGTCGACCAGGGTCCGCGCCGCCGCGAGTGCACTCTCGACGTCGGACGCAGCCTCGATCGGGACGCTGAACTCGATCCCGAGCATCGATGCGTTCATCGTGAACTCGTCGAGGACCATCTCATGGCCCTGGCGCACGGCTTCGTCGACCGCGGCATCGAACGCATCTCCTTGCGGACGATCCGGAGCGACGACGCCGATCACGACGTCGAGGTCGCTTTGCGCATGCGCGCGCAACGCGAATGGGAGGACGAGCAGGGACACGACGAGGATCCGCATCGCGAACGCCCAGCCACGCAGCGCCGAATCGTTCATGTCGAAGGCCTCCTCTCCGACGACGCTTCGCGTGTGCATCGGCCGACCCCGTGCGGCACGCCGCGGAGGGTGGCCGTGGCCCGCGCGAGCCGTGTACCGTCACCCCGAAGGGGATCGGCACGGCGCCGGACGGATCCACGAGGCGGATTGCGTCGTCGGGCGGAGGGTAGCGCCCATCCGTAAGCGTCGGATAAGTCCGGTCCGGGGAGGAACGCATGCACATCGTGCTGATGGAGGACGAGCGCGACATTGCCGACGCCATCATCGACGTCCTCGAGAACGACCGGTTCGACGTCGTTTGGGTCCGGACGCCCGAGGAGGCTATCGAGGCGTTCGTCGAGCGTGACGTCGCCGCCGCCGTTCTCGACGTCATGATCGGATCCAACCTCGACGCCGGCTTCGATCTCGCGCGGCACTTGCGAGAGAGCGGCTACCCAGGCGCCATCTTGTTCCTTTCCGCTCGCGACGCGACGGAGGATCGCGTTCGCGGACTCGACTTGGGGGCCGACGACTACCTCGCCAAACCGTTCAGCCTCACCGAACTCGCGGCGCGCGTGCGCGCCCTGACGCGGCGAGCGGTCGGGCAACGCGCGCCAGGGATATCGGTGGGCGACGTCCACGTCGATCTGACCGCGCGCTCGGCATCGAGACAAGGGCGCCCGGTCGACCTGAGCCGGAAGGAGTTCGAAGTGCTCGAATGGCTGGCCCTCCACCGGGAGCGCACGGTGCCGACCCAGGAGCTCGTCGAAGGGATTTTCCCATCGGCGGCGTCGGGAGCGGCCGTCGTGCGCGTGTACGTCCGGCAACTTCGTCAGAAACTCGGTCGTGACGTCATCGCCACCGTCCGCGGCGGCTACCGCGTCCGCGACCCGTGAGCTTCCGCCGAACCGTACTCCTGACCCTGGTCGGGATCGTCCTTGCCGTCACGGGGCTCGAGGCCCTGTTCGATCTGGCGTGGGAGGCCCGACGAAGGGCCGCGTTTCCCCCAGGGTTCGACGCCGTGGCTCCCGAATCGTTCGACGCCGATCTCGTCGCCGACCTGCTGGACGTCCCCATCGTCGTTGCGGTCGCGCTCCTCGCGGCGCGGTGGCTCACGCGCCGCATCAGTGCTCCGATCGAGCGATTGACCCGCGCCGCCAACGCGTTGGCCGAGACGGAGCGCTCGAGCTCGGTCCCGGTACCCGCTGGAGACGACGCCCTCTCGGACCTCGCCCACGCCTTCAACCGCATGAGCGCCTCGGTCCACGAGTCGCTGGAACGCGAACGGGCCTTCACACGCTACGTCTCTCACGAACTTCGAACGCCTCTGACGGCCTTGTCGGTGCAGCTCGAACGCGCCGAGCTCGGCTTGGTCTCCGCGGACACCGCCCTCCCGGCGGCCAGCCGTCAGGCGCGTCGCATGCAGGAAACGTTGGCCGTCCTCCTCGACCTCGGACGCGCCTCGCGCCGTGAACTGGTGCCACGCCCCCTTCGCGACGTCATCGACGACGTTCGCGCCGACGTTCCCGAGACGGAGATTCGATCGCCCGCACCCATCCCGAACGTCCGCGTTTCGGACGCCCTCCTGCTGTCGCAAGCGCTTCGCAACCTCATGGAGAACGTGGCCCGCCACGCGACGGGGGTCGCCGACGTCCGCGCCACGATCCGGGGGCGCGAGCTGGACGTGGTGATTTCCGATTATGGGCCCGGCATGCCGGAGGCCGCGAACGGCTCGCAGGATGCGCAGGACGTGGGCGGGAGCGGTCCGGACGTCGGTCGTGGTCTGGGGCTCGCCCTCGTGCGAAGCATCACCGCGACGCTAGGGGGCGAACTCCACTTCAACAACCGCCCCGACGGCCTCGACGTATCCCTGACGGTCCCCCTCGTCACGCAAGGGGGGTCGGAGTCCTGACGGCCCTTCGGTAGACCGGAATGCACGGCGGGACGGTTCGTCGCGACGGCGTCGTCGGGGTGTCATTCGTTCTCCGACGTCGCCCGCGTCACTCCAGGAAGTCCCGCAACTTCCGGGTGCGGCTCTCGTGGTACTTGAGTTTGCGGAGCGCCTTGTTTTCGATTTGGCGGATGCGTTCGCGGGTCACCCCGAAGAACTGCCCGACCTCTTCGAGGGTGTGTTCGCGACCGTCGACGAGGCCTTTGCGCATCTTCAGGACCTGCGCTTCGCGCTCGTTGAGCTTGTCGAGGGCGTCCTCGAGCTCCTCTCCGAGCATCGTCTTGCTGGCCTCGTCGATCGGGCTCTCGATCTGGTCGTCGGGGATGAAGTCGCCGTAGAAGCTGTCCTCCTCGTCCCCGATGGGGGTCTCGAGGCTGAACGGCTCGCGCGTCAACTTGAAGGCCTCCTCGACCTTCTCGCCGTTCCATTCCGGCCCCATCGCGTCGGCGATCTCGGCGTAGGTCGGTTCGCGGGAGAGCTCCTGCTGCAGTCGCCGGCTGGCGCGCGTGAGTTTGTTGATGGTCTCGACCATGTGCACGGGGATGCGGATGGTCCGCGACTGATCCGCGATGGCGCGGTTGATCGCCTGCCGAATCCACCAGGTGGCGTACGTCGAGAACTTGTAGCGGCGTCGGTACTCGAACTTCTCGACCGCGCGAATGAGGCCCTGGTTGCCCTCCTGAATGAGGTCCAGGAAACTCATGCCGCGCCCGTTGTACTTCTTGGCGATGCTGACGACCAGGCGCAGGTTCGCTTCGATGAGGTGCTTGCGGGCCAACTCGCCGTCCTCGACGATGCGCTGCAGCCGCCGCCGCTCCCGGGCGTCCAACGTCTCCCCGACCTCGTCCAGGGTGGCCGACGCCGCCTCCCCCTCCTCGATGCGGCGGGCGAGGCTGATCTCCTCCTCGAGCGTCAGCAGCTTCACGCGGCCGATCTCCTGCAGGTACTGCCGGACCGGGTCGTTCGTGCGCACGCGGGCGTCCGCCATCGCTTCGGCGCGAGCCTCCATGGCGGCGATGCCGAGCGGGCCGTCGGGATCCATCTCCTCGGGCTGCAGCTCCTCCTCGTCCTCCTCGTCCTCGATCACTTCGTCCTCGGCGAGGTCGACGATCGTGACGCCCTCCTGCTCGAGGCGCTTCATGAGGTCTTCGAAGTGCTGATCCTCGGGCTCGAGCCCGAGGCCCGCCAGGGCCCGGTTGAATGCGCCGGAGATCTCCTCGGTATCGAGCGACCCCTGTTCGCGTCCGAGCGTGAGGAGGGCGCGGATCGGCTCGGTGTCGAGCCAGATCGGTACCTCGCGCCCCTGCGTGTCGACCTCGGTCGCCGTCGCGGCGGCGCCGTCCGGCGGCGCGTCGGACCCCTTCGGC
>JAVLCF010000061.1 GCA_031581195.1 Trueperaceae bacterium
GGGTGGGTTCGATCCCGGTCCGTTCGAACTCCGCGGCCTCCGCGTCGTCGCGGCGGGCGGTGGCGAGGAGGTTCGTGAGGACGATCTCGTTGCCGAAGACCCGCAGGTGGCAGGCCCCCTTGGTCGGGCAGTCGCAGCGCTCCGCGACGGCCTCCCCGAACATGCGCTTTGCGTCCTCGTCGCTCATCGTGTCCAGAATGCATCCGCTCATGCCGCTAGGGTCGCGCATCGCCGCGGAGCGGGGGGCGACCCCTGGGATGCGTGCCGAGGGGGTAGGGGATGCGGGCTGTGGTCCACCCCGACGTCGGGTGTCGGTGTCACCGACGCCCGACGTGCGTGGGGGGCGCGAACCGTTGGCTCTCAGGCGGCGTCGTCGTGGAGGTGGGACCCCATGATGAGGCCCACGATCTCCGTGCGCGTCGCGTCGGCCGTCGCCCTCACGGCGCCCAGCGTGCCGTTGTGCATGACGGCGATCCGGTCCGCGACGGCGAAGACGTGATCCAACGTGTGACTAATCATCACGATGGTGACGCCGTCGGCTTTGAGGCGCCGAATGATGTCGAGGACCTTGTCCTGCTCCTCGACGCCGAGGGCTGCGGTCGGTTCGTCCATGATGACGAGCTCCGCCTGTTCGTAGAGGGCGCGGCCGATCGCCACCGCCTGGCGCTGTCCGCCGGACATCGTGGCGGCCGGCGCATACGGGTTGCCGATGGCGAGGCCGACCTGGTCGCGAACGACGCGCGTCGCGACGTCACGCATCCGGGCCTTGTCCGTGACGGTGATGAGGCCGCCCAGGAACGACCGGGTCAACTCGCGACCGAGGAAGAAGTTGGAGGGGAGATCGAACGTCGGGACGAGCGCAAGATCCTGGTAGATCGTCTCGATCCCGAGTTCGCGCGCACGGTCGGGGTGGTCCATTTCGACGGGGGTGCCGTTCAGTCGGACGGTCCCCCCGTCGGCCGGATGCACCCCGGTGAGGACCTTGATCAGGGTGGATTTGCCGGCGCCGTTGTCCCCGACGAGACCCAGCACTTCGCCGCGGTGGATGTCGAGATCCACGCCGCGCAGCGCGACGACGCCTCCGAATCGCTTGACGAGCCCGCGCAGCTCGACGTGGGGTGTGCCCGAGGGCGGGGGAGGGTTCTCCCCCGCCTCGGTCCGGGTCGTGGCGTCGCTCACTCGAGCTCGGCCTCGACCTCGGGCCAGTTCTCCATGAGTTCGAGCGCCTCGCGCGGGACCTTCGTGAGGATGTCCTCGCGGCTCGACACCATGACCATGTCCAGCGGGTACTGCTTCTGGACCGGATCGCCGTTGAGGTCGGCGTGGATCGCTTCGGCGATGTAGCGGCCGCTCGACTGGCTGTCGCGGAAGATCGAGCCCTTGATCAGGCCCTCCCAGATCATGTCCAGCTCGGGCGGCACGGCGCCGAATCCGAAGACGTCGACGTCGTCGATGTCCATGGCGTCGAGCGCCGTCGCGGTGCCCATCGCCATGGCGCTGTTCCCGGCGTAGATGGCCGTCACGTCCGGGTACGCCAGGATCTGACGCTCCGTGGCGTCGTAGGCGCGCGCCTGCTCCCAGTACGCGTACTGTTCGAACGCGACCTCGACGCCGGCGTCCACCCAAATGTCGCGGGCCGTACCCACGCGCTCCTCGGAGATCTGGTTTCCGGGCTCGGCGAACATCAGCCCGATCTCGTCGCCGCCGCTCAGGACGTTGTCGAGGGCCCACTCCGCCGTGATGCGGCCACCCTCGGCGTGCGAGTAGCCGGAGTACGCCATGACGTCCACGCCCGAATCGTCGGGGTGCACGTCGAGGTGGTTGATGACGATGATGGGGATGCCGGCCTCGTTGGCCGACTGCAGGGCGGGAACGATCCCGAAGTAGTCGATCGGCCCCACGATGATGTAGTCGACGCCCAGCGTGATGAAGTCCTCGACGATGTCGAGTTGCTGCTGCATGTTCGCCTCGGCCGTCGACGCGCGGGCGGTGAACTCGTAGTCGACGCCCAGGTCGTCGAGGCGGGCCTGGAACCCGGCTGCGAACTGCCCGAAGTAATCGAGGGTGTCGTACACCGGGGGGGCGAAGCCGATCTGGACGGTTTGCGCGTGACCGAAACCGAGCAGCGACAGCGCGCCGAAGAGCAGAACCGTACGAAGCGTGTGCTTGAACATGGTGTTCCTCCTAGCAGGGAGCGGTGGGGGGACGGGCGGACGGGGACGAGGGACGGAACGTCACATCGCGACACCTCCGGGTCCAGCGCGACGACGACTCACGAGGTCGCCATTCCTTGACGTCGCGCCCGATAGAGCTGGATGGCGACGGCGATGACGAGGGTCAGACCAATGACGAGTTGCTGCCAGTAGAAGGGGACGCGCATCAGCACGAGGCCGTTCTCCGCGACCCCCAGGAACATCGCGCCCAACAGGGTTCCGAGGAGCGTGGCGTAACCGCCGAACAGGAACGTGCCTCCGAGCACCACGACGGCGATCGCGTGCAGTTCCATCATTTGGCCCAGAACGGCTTGCGCGGCGTCGAGGCGGGCGGCGAGCATGATGCCCGCCAGCCCGGCGAGGGTGCCGGAGATGACGTAGGCGGCCCACTCGTAGCGCCAGGCCCGCACGCCGGCTCGTACCGCGGCGCTGCGCTCGCCGCCGATCGCGAGGACGTACGCTCCGAACCGTGTTCGGTTCATCACGTAGGCCCCGAGGGCGACGACGACGAGCGCGATGATGCCGGGCATGGGGACGCCGAACACGCGGCCCTGGCCGAGGAAGACGAACGCGTCGGGAAACCCGCGCAACTGGTTCGGTCCCATCACCAGGTAGGCGGCGCCGCGGACGGCGGTGAGCGTCCCCAGGGTCGTGATGAGGGGTGGAACCTTCAGGACGGTGATGAACAGGCCGTTGACCACTCCCACCGCCGCACCGGCGGCGAGCCCTGCGCCAATGCCCAGCGGGACGCTCAAGGCGATGCCGGACTCCAAGACGATCGCGGTGGTGCTGGCGGACAGCGCCACCGTCGAGCCGACCGACAGGTCGATCCCCTTGGAGGCCATGACGACGGTCATGCCGGTGCCGAGGACCACGAAGATCGAGATTTGACGCAGCACGTTGAACAGGTTGCGGGACTCCAGGAATACCGGGTTGACCAGGGTGATGACCACCATCAGCAGCACCAACGGGATGATGAGGCCGAGGGGCGACCGCAGGCCCGGGTTGCGCTCGAGGAAGCCGAGCCGGGCGGTCGGTGCCGTCCGGGGTTCGGACGCGGGGACGGTCGGGGCGTGGTCGCTCATGCGGGGTCCTCCTGAAGGGTGGGGTGGGGTGAGGGCGTGAGGATGTCGGCGACGCCGTTCGGCGTCCCCTCGGGAAAGCGCGCTCCCGGTCGCGTGACGCTGGCGCTCGCGACGCGTGTCGCCGTGGTGATGGCGGCGTCGAGCGGTCTGCCGGCGGCGGTTTCGGCGGCGAGAACGCCGGTGAAGACGTCGCCGGCTCCGAGCGTGTCGACGGCGTGAACGGGAAGGCCGGCGACGTGAAGGGGGCCGTGCGTGGGGGACCAGCCGACGGCCCCGGCCGCACCGAGCGTCACCACCGCCGTCCGCTCGCCGCCCGCGAGCGTGCGCGCAGCGTCGGCGGCGCTGCCCTCGTCGACGGGCCGTCCGAGTCGCTCGCCCGCTTCGTGCTCGTTCACCACCAGCACCGTCCATCGGGCGTCGAGCGCGTCGTCGAGACGGTCGACGGGGGCGGCGTTGAGGACGACGGTCGCCCCGACGTCGCGGGCGCGTTCGGTTACGGCGTGCAACGCGTCGAGAGGCGCCTCGAGGGCGAGCGCGATCACCGCGTCGGGGGTGAACCAGGCGTCGGGGAGTTCGGCGACGTCGTCGGCGCTGAGACCCGCGTTCGCCCGTGGAGCGACGACGGTGGCGTAGCGACCGTCGCCGTCCATGAAGACGAGCCCGAGGCCGGTCCCGCGCGCGTCGGTCGCCAGGTGGCGAACGTCGCAGCCGGCGGCGACGAGGTCGTCGCGAACGGCGCGCCCGAAGTCGTCGTCGCCGACGCGGCCCACGAACCGCGTGTGTGCACCCCATCGCGCGGCGGCGCAGGCGAGGTTCGCGGCCTTGCCGCCGGGAGCGCCGTGGAAGTCGTCCGCAACGAGCGTTTCCCCCTCGCCGGGTAGGCGCCCGGCGTGGGCGACCAGGTCGTAGTTCGCGCCGCCGACGACGAGGACGTTCATCGCGGGTTTCGCTCCGTGACGGGTCCAACGACGTCCAGCGCGGCGAAGGCGTCCTGACGGGCGCGCGCGTCGGCGAGGGCGGCGGCGTCGATCTCGCCGGCGCGGCGCCAGAGGTCGCGTACGGCAGCGACGTTGCGCCGGGCCTCCTCGACGGGGTCCTCGTTGACGGGGAAGGTGTCGAAGTAGACGTGTTGGTCGTAGCCGCCTCGCCGCAATTCGAAGAGGAGCTCGAGGGTCGACAGGGGATGGATGGAGCCGACGAGGAGCCCGTCGTCCGCGCGTCCGAAGCCGTCGTTGAGGTGCAGTCCGAAGAGTCGGTCCTCCGCGAGCGCGCGCACGGCCGCCTGAGCGGGGTTCTCGCCCGCGATGAGGCTGTGGGCGACGTCGAGGGTGACGCCCACGTTGTCGCGCTCGGTGTCGCGGGCAATGAGAAGGGACGTCGCCATGTCGTGCGCCGCGTAGAACTTCCGGGGTTCGAGCGGCTTGTACTCCAGCGACACCATCACGTCGGGGAGGGCGTCCGCAACGGCGGTGAAGCCGGCGACCAGGTCGTCGTGGAGCGCGCGGTAGTCGACTTGGAAGGGGTAGTCGTACCCGTCGAAGGCGGGCCACACGATGACGTGTCGCGCGCCGAGATCGAGGGCCAGCATGCCCGCCTCGACCGTCGTTCGGATCGCCTTGTCGCGCAGCGACGCATCGGGATTCGTGAAGGCGCCGGCAGCGAAGCGATCGTCGAAGCGTAGGTTGATTGCTCCGACGGCGAGGTCGGTGGCGGCGAGCGTGTCGCGAAGCGCGTCGCGATCGATTCCCTCGAGGTGTTGAGGGTAGTTGAGGTCGACCGCTCCGAGTCCGTCGACCGTGGCGGCGCGGCGGATGCGGTTCAGGACGTCCAACGGTCCGTCCCACAGGTCGGGTCGCGAACGCATGGAGTTGAGGCGGCTGGCGAGGATGGGTTCGGTCATGCGGGTCTCCGATCAGCGAAGCCGCTTGCGCGTCACGGAGCGCATGGTGGCTTCGAGGTTGGCTTGGGAACGCTCGGCGTGGACTTGAGCCACGCGAACGAACAGGGCGTCGAGGACGTTGAGTTGCGCCACGCGCGAGGCGGCGTTCTCGCCGGTGATGGGCGAGCCTTGCGAGGCGGAGAGCAGCGCGACGTCGACGACGCGTGCAAGCTCCGATTCGGGCGTGTTCGTGATGCCGATCGTCGTGGCCCCCTGGCCTGCAGCGAGCTCGAGCGCTTCGAGTACGGCGACCGTGGCGCCGGAGTGACTGATGCCGAGGGCGACGTCGTCCTTCTCGAGAAGGCTCGCGGTCATGGCCATGAGGTGGGTGTCGTCGTGGGCGCGAGCGGGAATGCCGATGCGCAGGAGCTTGTGCTCGAAGTCGCGCGCGATGGTGGCCGAGCCCCCGACCCCGACCAGCAGACGCTGATCCGCACCTGCGAGGGCGCCGGCCGCACGATCGAAGGCGCCGTAGTCGAAGATGGCCAGGGTGTCGGTGAGGGCTTGCGTGGCGGTGTGGAACACCTTTCGCACGACGGTTTCGGGGTCGTCGGACAGTGCGAGTTCTTCGTGGAGTTCGGCGCCGACCACGCTTCGGTAGGCGAGCAGGATGTCGCGGAGGTCGCGGAACCCCTGGAGCCCGAGGCGCTGCGCGAACTTCACGACGGCCGCCTGCGAGACGCCGGCGGCGCCGGCGACGTGCGCGAGGCGTACGTCGCCGGCCGACTGATTGCGGAGTTCGAGCACGACCTCGGCGATGGCGCGCTCGGCGGGGGTGAGGTTGGGCATGAGCCCCTGGATGGTGACGACGAGCGCTCGTGGGTTGTCGCGATACACGCCGGTCCTATCGGCCAGTCCCGTTTCCACGGCGGCCTCCTTCCGGAGATCCTCGAATTGGATGACCGGAACGTTACGGAGTGTGAACTAGGAAGTCAAGCAAACGCGAATGGGGTTTCGCGATGAATGACAGAATGCCCGTCTAGGGCGTGAAAACGACGAATCGTCGTCGAACGTCGCTCCCAAAAAACTTCACGTTCGTGATGACCTGGCTGAACTCCGGCGCGTCGTGTTCCGAGGCGTCGACCGTCCCGACGTCAGAACGACCGCCGCGCCCAGGCGGCGTGGGCTGCGAGGTTGCGGGGGTCGGGCCGGAGGGCGGGCGCGTCGGGGAGGTGGAGTCGGGTGTCGTGGAGGGGGGCGTAGCGGGTCGCCGCGAGCTGCGGGTGGAGCTGCGCACGCAACGCGTCGGGGTCGACCGTCAGGCGACCGACGTCGAACGGCGGGTGGAGGTCCGCGCGGAGGAGGAGGCCGTTGGTGGCGCTGCTGGGTCCGTCCTCGGCGAAGGGCACGACGTGCGCCGCCTCGAGGGCGGGTTCCGCGTCGTAGCGCGAGACGGCGCACACGCCGCCGTACGCGTCGAGGAGCTGCCCGCGGAACGCCGCCTGGCCGCGACGCCGGACGATCTCGCGGAAGACCCGCTGGCGGTCCAGGACCGGCCCGACGACGTCCGGTGCGTCGGCGCGCGCGGCGGCGAGGACGTCCTCGCGCAACGCGGCGAGGCGGTCGAACTCCGCCTCCGGTCCGGGGGCGCGGACGACGCCGTCGGGGCGGGCCCCCTCGAGGAAGAAGAAGCCGCCGTCGAAGCCGGCGACGAGCGCGAGGCCGAGCACCTCGTAGCGGGACGTGGGTTTGGTGCGGACCTGTTTGAACACCGCGACCGGGACGCGGTCGGCGAGGGCGGCGAGGAGGCCTCGGTTGGTGGCTTTGCGTTCGTGGTCCTCGGCGCGGAAGCCCTCCTGAACGTACGCGAACGACCAACTGCCGTCGGCGCGGCGGACGATCTGGTCCTGGTAGGGCGACCCGAGGTTCTGGCGGACGCTGAGCGCGTAGACGGTCCACGCCGGCTTGAAGATCCCCCGGGGGGTCGACGCGAGGTGGGTGGTGCCGGACGGAAACGTGACGGGACCGCGGGGCCAGGGGACGACGGTGCCGGTCCGCGCGGCGTACCAGCGAAGGGCGTCGCGGTGGAGCGGCGGGAGGCGGCGGAGGAGGGCGTCGACGTGCAGCGTGCGGCCCCCCGCCGCCGCTCCGCCGTCGTGCCCGTCTCCGTGCATGCCCGAGGATACGGCGGTCCCCGCCGCGCGTCGAGGGTGGCCCGCGTCAGGCCTCGCGCGTGGCGTACGCCAGGCCGGCGGCGACGACGAACAGGGCGGCGGCGATGAGGGTCAGGGCGGTCGGGATGACCGTGGTGCCGGCCGCGTCGGCCCACGCGCCGATCACGCCGGTCGTGGCGACCGGCCCGAGGGCGGCGAGGGCGAGGGCGAACGGCACGATGCGTTCGCTGCGGGCGGGGAAGACCCGCGCGATCCAGGCGAGACCGGTCGGGAAGATCGGGGCGAACAACAGGCCGGTGACGGCGTACGCCGCGGGCGCGATCGCCGGCACGTGGGTCGCGGCGAGCCCGAGGGTGGAGAGGCCGGCGCTGACGAGGACGACGGTGCGGGGCCGGAAGCGGGCGGCGACGGGGATGGCGAGGAAGCGGCCCGCGGTGAGGGCGACCCAGAACAGGCTCGTCAGGAACGCGGCGCGGCTGGCGCCGACGAACGGCTCGAGGTGCAGCGTCTCCCAGTTGGCGACGCCGGATTCGGTGCTGACGTAGAGCGCGTAGAAGAGGGCGAAACCGATCGCGGCGAGCCACGGCGTGCAGCTGCCCGGGGCGGGGGTCTCGACGGCGGGGCTGGGGAGGCGGGTCGCGAGGAGCGTGGCGGTCCCGGCGAACGCCGCGAGGGCGAGGAACGGGACCACGAGGGCGTCCCCGACCGCGCCGACGACGGCGGGGCCGGCGATCGCGCCGATCCCGAAGAGGGCGCTGAGCAGGTTGAGGATCGGGGCGGCCTGGTCCTGGAACACGCGGGTGACGAGCAGGTTGAAGGCGACGTTGATGAGCCCGAACCCGATCCCGCCGAGGATCGCGCCGGTGAGCAGCAGCGGCCAGCTGGGGGCGAGCGCGGCGAGCAGCATGCCGCTCGTAGCGACGCTGCCCGCAGCGACCATCGTGGGGCGGTAGCCGACGCGGCTCAGCAGCAGCGGTGCGGTGAGCGTCGAGGCGAACCCGCCGAAGAAGTGCGCCATCACCGTCGCGCCGACGGTGTCGACGCCGACGTCGTAGCGGTCCATCAGGCCCGGGAACGCGGGGCCGTAGAGCGCCTGCACGGCCCCGAGCGCCACCAGGCCGAACAGCGAGGCGACGACGACGAGGAGGCGGTCGGAGCGGGGGTAGGCGGGCGCGGGCACGAACGACGACGCTACCACCTGCTCCGGGGGCGCGGCGGGGACGGCGTACGGGCCGCGGTGCACGCGACGGCGGCCGCCCCGGGGGGCGGCCGCCGCTGCGAGCTCGGGGGGTTCGGTCAGTTCACGACGGTGGCGATGAACGCTTCGGTTTCGCCCGAGGCGGTCTGCATGACGTCGGAGATCAGCCCGCCGAACGTGCGGGCGACCAGCCCGGAGTTCATGCGGGCGACGTGGACGGTGCCGTCGCTGGTCTCGTAGATCGAGACGCGGCAGGGCATCATCGGCGTGACGATGCGTTCGTCGTCCTGCTCGAGGATTTCGATGGAGTGGCGCGAGGAGCACAGGTCGAAGACCATGACGGGGTCGACGTCGGCGCCGTGGTTGGCGACGACGGCCTGCATGTCGCGGGCCTCGAGGACGCTCCAGCCCGCTTCGTCGGCGGCGGCCTGGAACTCCGCGACGGTCTCTTCGAAGCCGTAGGGGCTTTCGTCGACCATCATCATCATCGACGGGGCGGAGAACCAGACGATGGCGAGCGCGAGGATCGCGCCGACGACGAGGCCGAGGAGCGTACCGGTGAGGGTCTTGGCGTTCATGGGGTGCCTCCTTCTCTCGGGACGGGGGGTCGGCCGATGCGGCGGGCGCCGCCAGGGACGGGGGCGGCCGAGGGCGTCCCGCACGACCGAAGGATACCCATGGGGGGTATCGGAACCGTAGGGGACGAACGTCCTCCGACCGCGCGGCGGGGCTCAGGCGTCGTGGGTTCGCGCGGGTAGGTGCACCTCGAACCGGGCGCCCCCGAGCGGCGACGGGCCCGCGACGACGCCGCCGCCGTGCAGCGTGACGAGCGCCTTCACGATCGCCAGCCCGAGCCCCGAACCGCCCGCTTCGCGTCGGCGCGCCGCATCCCCGCGCACGAACCGGTCGAACACGGCCGTCTCCAGGCCCTCGGGGAGGCCGGGGCCGTCGTCGTCCACGCTCAGGTGGACCTCGGCGCCGGTGGCGCCCTGCACGCGGGCGACCGACGTCCGGACCGTGCCCCCGGGGGGCGCGTGGCGGACGGCGTTGTCGAGCAGGTTGCCGATCACCTGCCGGAGGCGGTCGGCGTCGCCGTCGACCGTCGCGACCTCGGACGCGTCGGGTCCCTCGATCGCCAGCTGGACGTCCGCCGACCGCGCGATCGGCTGGAACGTCGCGACGACGTCGCGCGCGAGCGCGGTCAGGTCCAACGGTGCGCACGTGAGGTCCAACTCGTGCGCTTCGGCGCGCGTGAGCGTCCGCAGGTCGTGCACCAACCGCTCGAGCAGGCCGACCTGCGCCAGCAGCGCCTCGACGCGGGCGGGGTCGGCCTCCATGAGGCCGTCCTGGATCGCTTCGAGCTCCCCGCGCAGCACCGCCAGCGGCGTCCGGAGCTCGTGCGCGACGTCGCTCGTGAAGCGTTCCTTGCGGTCGACCTCCGCCTGGAGGCGGTCGGCGGTCGCATCGAACGTGCGGCCGAGGGCGGCGATCTCGTCGCCGCCCTCGAGCCCCGCGCGCACCTCGCGCTCTCCGGCGCCGTAGCGGCGCGTCGCGCGCGTGAGGCGGGCCAGGGGACGGGTCACCCCCACCGCGACGCCGCCCCCCACCAGGAGGGCGGCGACGAGGGCGACGACGCCCGCCTGTAGGTTCGCGCGCGCGAGGTTGCTCAGCAGCACCGCGCGGCCGGCGTCGGCCAGCCCGAGCGCCGGACCCCCGTCGCGCGGACCCAAGCGCTCCCCGCGGGACGGGGGCGCCGCCTCGTCGCTCGGGAGGACCCGTTCCCCGCGGAACATGCCCGGTTGGCGCAGCGCCTCGGGGATGCGGTCGGCCGCGACCCGGTAGGCGAACAGACCGGTCACCGAGACGGAGAACGCCGCGACGGCGGCGAAGGCCAGCAGCAGCTTCGTCGCCAGCTTCACGGCCGCACCCGGTAGCCGAACCCGCGGACGGTCTCGAGCCGGTCGCGGCAGCGCCCCAGCCGGTGGCGGAGGTTCTTCACGTGGGCATCCACCGTCCGTTCGTCCGCCCACGACCCCTCGAGCGCGTCGAGGAGCTCCTCGCGGGAGAGCGCCTCGCCGGCCCGTGCGACGAGGACGGCGAGGAGGCGGAACTGCGCCGGGCTGAGCGCCAGCGGCTCGCCGGCGCAGCGGGCCTGCGCCGCGCCGACGTCGACCGCCAGGTCGCCGGCGACGTGGTGGGTGGGGGAGCGCACCCGGCCGCTGCTGCGGCGCAGGACCGCCGTCACGCGGGCGACGACCTCGCGGGGGCTGAACGGCTTGACGACGTAGTCGTCGGCGCCGATCCCCAACCCCGCGAGCCGGTCGGCCTCCTCCGCCTTCGCGGTCACCATCACGATCGGCACGTCGGAGCGCTCCCGGACGTGCCGCGCGACCTCGAGGCCGTCGGGGGCGGGGATCATCAGGTCCAACAGGATCAGGTCGGGGTCGGCGGCGCGCCAGAGCTCCAGCGCCCGCGCGCCGTCGGCTGCGCGTTCGGTGGCGAAGCCGGCGTGCCGGAGGTAGCGCTCGAGCACCTCGGCGATGCGGGGTTCGTCCTCGACGATCAGGATGCGTTCACCGGCCATGCGGCCCCCTCCTGCGTCCATCGTACGCGGGCCCCCCGACCGACGCCGGGGGGCCCGCGCAACGCGGGGGGTTCAGCGGTGCCGGCCGGGCCCGCCGCGCTCCGCGTCGGGGCGTCCGTGCCCCTTCGTCATCGCGCCGTCGGTCTCGGCGTGCATGCCCGCGCCGGCCTGCGGGCCGCCCCGGCCCTCGGGCCGACCGAGGTCGGCGAGGTCGACGCCCGCCTCGGTGGCGAGCTCCTGCAGCGTCGCGCCCCCCTGCACGGCGGCGGTGAGTTCGTCGGGGGTCATGCCGAGCGCCTCGGCGAAGGCGGCGTGGTTCGCGCCGGGCGTCCCGTCGCCGCGCGCGCCCATGCCGCCGGCGGCGTCGCTGCGGCCGCGGGCCTCGCCCATCGGCGTCGCGGCGTCGCCGTCCTGCGCGTGCTGCTGCGCGCGCGCTCGGATCGGGTCGGTCGCCGGGTCGTGATCGAGGCTCGGGTCCTGGATGCGACGCTGGGTTTGCGTTTGGGTCTGCGTCGCGTCGGGGGCGGGTTCCTGGGCGGCGTCCTGGGCGACGGCGAGGCCGAGCGCGAGGGCGGCGGTGGCGGTGGCGAGCGTGAGGATGCGGATCATGAGGGACTCCTTTCGTCCATGCGGAACGGTGGGTGCCGTTCCGATGCGTGAACGATAGGCGGGTCCGTGTGAACGTCGTGCGAACGCCCGCGCGGGGCGCGGGCGGGAGGCTAGGTCGGGGGCGGGGGTGCGGCGGCGAGGGAGGCCGCGTCCGGCGTTTCGCCGCGCGCGAGCGCGGCCGCGAGGGCGTGCATGGTGGCGCCGATCGCGTCGCGGACCTCCCGCCAGCGGTCCAGGGCGTGGCCGCTGGGGTCGGGGAAGGCGACGTGGAGGCGGGTGGTGTCGGCGGGGTAGGCGGGGCAGGCCTCGTTCGCCGCGTCGCAGACGGTGAGCACCACGTCGAAGCGCCACGGGTCGGGTAGGTCGTACAGGGTCTTGGAGGTGTGCGCCGCGAGGTCGAGGCCGACCTCGCGCATGACCGTCACGGCGTCCGGTTTGACGCGGGTCGCTTCGGTGCCGGCGGAGTGGACGTCGGCGTCGAGGCCCAGCGCGTCGGCGTGGTGGCGGAGCCACGCTTCGCCCATCTGGCTGCGGGCGCTGTTGTGCGTGCACAGCACCAGGAGGCGGAGCGGCCGGGTCACGCGTCGGGCCGGGGCGCCCCGTCGGGCGTGACGCGGTCGGGGGTGGCGCACACCTCCGCTGCCGCGGCGGCGCGGGTGGGATCGGCCGGAATCGGGGGTGCGGCGTCGAAGCGAAGGTGGCGCTGCAGCCACAACGCGACGTGCACCAGCCCCAGCAGGACCGGGACCTCGACGAGGGGGCCGATGACGGTGGCGAAGGCGACGCCGGAACCGAGGCCGAAGGCGGAGACCGCGACGGCGAGCGCCAGCTCGAAGTTGTTGCTGGCGGCGGTGAACGACAGCGTCGTCGTCACGCCGTAGTCCGCGCCGACCAGGCGGCCCATCGCGAAGCTCACGAGGAACATCGCGACGAAGTAGATCAGCAGCGGCGCCGCGACGCGGACGACGTCCAGCGGGCGGCCGAGGATGGCGTCGCCCTGGAGGGCGAACATCGTCAGGATCGTGAACAGCAGCGCGATCAGGGTGAGGGGGGAGATGCGCGGCACGAAGGTCGCGTCGTACCAGGCGCGGCCCTTGCGGGGGATCAGGATCGCGCGGGTCAGCAGCCCCCCGGCGAAGGGGAGGCCGAGGTACGTCAGGACCGCGGCGGCGATCTCGCCCGTCGAGATCGCCACGACGGCGCCCTCGAGCCCGAGGACGGGGGGGAGGACGGCGAGGAACAGCCAGGCGTACACCCCGAAGAAGAGGATCTGGAAGACGCTGTTGAAGGCGACGAGGCCGGCGGCGTAGTCGTTGTCGCCGTCGGCCAGCTGGTTCCACACGAGCACCATGGCGATGCAGCGGGCGAGGCCGATGAGGATGACGCCGGTCATCAACTCCGGGTGGTCGCGGAGGAAGGCGACGGCGAGGCCGAACATCAGCAGCGGCCCGATCAGCCAGTTCTGGATCAGCGACAACGCCAGCACCTTCACGTCGGAGAAGACGCGGGGGAGGGCGCCGTAGCGGACCTTGGCGAGGGGCGGGTACATCATCACGATCAGGCCGATCGCGATGGGGACGTTCGTGCTGCCGATCGAGAGCGCCTCGAGGCCGTGCGCGAACCCGGGGAGGGCGGCGCCCAGCGCGACGCCCGCCGCCATCGCGGCGAGGATCCAGGCGCTCAGGTAGCGGTCGAGGAACGACAGCGACCCGTTCACGCCGTCGGTCCGTCGCCGTGGGGGGCGCCGACGAGGCGTGGCGCGGGGGGCGCGTCGGGGGTGGCGTCCGCCGCGGCGCGCGCGAAGGCGGCGAGCCCGTCGGCGAGCGCGGCGAGGCGCGCGGGGACGAGGTCGTAGTACACCCAGCGGCCGCGCTTCTCGGCGGTGACGAGGTCGACCTCGACGAGGGCCTTCATGTGGTGGCTGACGGTCGGTTGGCTCACGCCGAGGAACGTCTCGAGGTCGCAGCCGCAGACGCCGTCCTCGCGGCGGCAGCAGCTCTGGACCGGTTCCAGCAGGAAGGCGAGGATCCGGGCGCGGGTGGGGTCGGCGAGGACCTTGAAGGCGGCGTCCCCGAGGACGCGGGTGGCGTCGGGTCCGGGCGTCACGTCAGGCCTTCGTGCCGTGCAGGACCGCGCCGTAGACGTCGCCGTCGGCGACGCCGGCGGGGGGCGCGTCGACGTGGACGTCGCGGAGGCCCGCCGCCCGGGCCTGCGCTTCGAGCGTCGCGGGGTCGTGCGCGCCCGCCTCGCAGGCGCACCAGCCCTCCAGGTCGTCGGCGGCGTCGGCGGGGGCCGCGCCGTGGCGGAAGGTGTCGCTGATGCGCACCCGCCCGCCGGGCTTGAGGACGCGGACCGCTTCGCGGAGGACGGCGTCGACGTCGCTGGAGAGGTTCACGACGCAGTTGGAGAGGACGACGTCGACGCAGGCGTCGGGCAGCGGCAGCGCCTCGATGGTGCCCTCGAGGTAGCGGACGTGCGCGTGGCCGAGGGCGGCCGCGGCGGCGCGGGCGCGTTCCAGCATCGCCGGGGTCATGTCGACGCCGATCACCTCGCCGGTGGGGCCGACGGCGTCGGCGGCGCGGAGCGTGTCGAAGCCGGCGCCGCTGCCCAGGTCGAGGACGGTCTCGCCGGGTGCGAGGGCGGCGGCGGCGTTCGGGTCGCCGCACCCGAAGCTGGGGACGTCGGCGGGCGCGTCGTCGACGGTGACCGCTTTGGAGCCGCAGCAGTCGCCGGTGGTGAGCCGGTCGGCGTAGTGGCGCGAGACCGCGTCGCGCAGGGCGTCGGGGTCGGCGAGGGGGGTGGGGCGTTCGGGGGTGTCGTTCATACATCGATGCTAATCGATGGATAGGCGGACGTCAATGCGT
>JAVLCF010000062.1:0-6247 GCA_031581195.1 Trueperaceae bacterium
CGTTTGCGTTCGTAGAACGCCCAGTCGCCCTCGTACGTCTCGAGGCGGCCGCCTTCGACCTCCCACACCTGCGTCGCGAGGCGGGCGGCGAAGCGGCGGTCGTGACTGACGACGACGAGGGCGCCCTCGAAGGCGTCGAGGGCGCCCTCGAGGGTCTCGATCATCTCGACGTCGAGGTGGTTGGTGGGTTCGTCGAGGACGAGCAGGTCGTACGCCGATCGGCTGAGTTTCGCGAGGGCGAGGCGGGCGCGTTCGCCCCCCGAGAGGTTCGCGATGGTCTTGAACTGCGCGTCGTAGGGGAACAGGAAGCGCCCCAGCAGGTCGTGCGCTTCGCGCTCGCCGACCATCCGCGCGAGCTCCTCGACGAGGGTGGCGTCGGGGTCGACGCCGGCGAGCGACTGGTCGTAGTAGCCGACCCGGACGCGGGCGCCCCACCGCACGTCGGCGCGCGGGTCGTCGCTGGCGACCTCGCCGAGCAGCACCCGGAGGAGGGTGGTCTTCCCCGCCCCGTTCGGGCCGGTGAGGGCGACCCGGTCGCCGGCGCGGAGCTGCAGCGCGACGTCGTCGAACAGGGTGCGGCCGTCGTAGCGTTTCGTGAGGTGGCGGGCCTGGGCGACGAGGTCGCCGCCGTCGTGCGCGTCGAAGGTGAAGCCGACCGTCCGTTCGGCGCGTTCGGCGCCTTCGAGCATCCCGTCGCGGTGCCGGTCGAGGCGTTTCTCCATCGCTTTGGCGCGGCGCATGAGTTTCGCGTTCTGGCCGGCCCAGCCGTGCATGCGTTCGGTCATCGCCTCGAGGCGGGCCTCCTCCTTGCGTTGGTTCGCGCGGGTGCGGGCCTCGAGCCGCTCGCGCTCCTCGCGTGCGGCGCGGGCGGCGCCGGGCGGTCCGTCGTACGTCTCGATGCGGCCGCGGCGGACGTCGGCGGTGACGTCGCAGGCGCCGTCGAGGAAGGCGCGGTCGTGACTGACGACGAGGGCGGCGCCGCGGTAGCGCGCCAGCCACCCCTCCAGCCACCGGCGCATGGTGACGTCGAGGTGGTTGGTGGGTTCGTCGAGGAGCAGCACGTCGGGGGCGCGCATGAGGAGGCGGGCGAGGCCGAGGCGGGTGCGTTCGCCGCCGCTGAAGCCGTCGATCGCGTCCGCTTCGCGGCCGGCGAACCCGAGGGCGTGGAGGACCATGTCGCGGCGCGCGCGGCGTTGGTAGCCGCCACGCCGCTCGAAGGTCGCGTGCAGCGTCTCCCAGCGGGCGTACACGTCGGGGTCGTCGAGGCCGGCGTGCTCGAGGCGCCCGAGGGCGTCCTCCATGGCATCGAGGTCCGCGAAGGCGGCGTCGGCGACGTCGCGGACCGACGCGCCGGCGGGGAAGTCGGGGTCCTGCTCGAGGTGCCCGACGACGACGTCGTCTCGGCGCCAGGCCTCGCCGGCGTCGGGCGTCTCCTCGCCCCCGAGCAGCCGGAGGACGGTGGTCTTGCCGGAGCCGTTGCGGCCGACGAGGGCGATCCGCGAACCGGCGCGCACCTCGAGGTGGACGCCGTCGAGCACGACCTTGGTGCCGTACTGTTTGTCGGCGGCGCGGAGGGCGGCGAGGACCACGCCCCGAGTCTAGCCGAGGGCGGCGGCGCGTCACGACGCGGGGCGGCCCCGGCGTGGGCGTCGGCTCAGGCGAAGCGCAGGTTGGCTTCCTCGTCGAGGTCGAAGGCGTGCAGGTAGTTCGTGTCGACCAGGAGTTCGATGTCGTCGCCGGCGGCGACGGGCGCGTGCGGGTCGACGCGCGCGACGACGTTCTGGTCTTCGCCGACCGAGGCGATGATGTGCGTCTCCGCGCCGAGCGGCTCGACGACCTCGACGCGGGCCCGGACGACGTTGTCCTGTTCGGGGATCGCGGTGTAGCCCTTGAGGCCGAAGTTCTCGGGGCGGATGCCGACGTACACCTTCTTGCCGTCGTGCTTCTGGAGCTTGCCGGCGAGCTCGTCGGTGGGGCGGATGTCGAAGTTCGCACTGCGCAGCACGCCGTTCTCGACGCCGCCGATCATGAAGTTCATGGCGGGGCTGCCGATGAAGCCGGCGACGAACTTGTTGACCGGTTCGTCGTACAGCTTGACGGGGCTGTCGACCTGCTGGATGAGGCCGTCCTTCATGACGACGATGCGGGTCCCCATGGTCATCGCTTCGACCTGATCGTGGGTGACGTAGATCGTCGTGACGCCCAGGCGTTGGTGGAGTTTGCTGATGCTGGCGCGCATCTCGACGCGGAGCTTCGCGTCGAGGTTGGAGAGCGGCTCGTCCATCAGGAAGACCTTGGGTTCGCGGACGATGGCGCGCCCGAGCGCGACGCGCTGGCGCTGTCCGCCGGACAGTTCGCGGGGGCGCCGCTCGAGGAGGTGCCCGATCTGGAGGATGTCGGCGGCCTCCTGCACGCGCCGTTCGATGTCCGCCTTGGGGGTCTTGCGCAGGCGCAGCCCGAACGACATGTTCTGGTGCACGTTCATGTGCGGGTACAGCGCGTAGTTCTGGAACACCATGGCGATGTCGCGGTCCTTGGGCGGCATGTCGTTGACGACGCGGTCGCCGATCCGCAGGGTGCCGTCGCTGATCTCTTCGAGCCCGGCGACCATGCGTAGGGTGGTGGTCTTGCCGCAGCCCGACGGTCCGACGAACACCATGAATTCGGCGTCCTGGATCTCGAGGCTGAAGTCCTGGACGGCGGTGACGTCGCCGAACCGCTTGTAGACGTGATCGAGGGTGACTTCCGACATGGCCCGTGACCTCCAAAGGGGGATTTCCGGGGGGAGCGTAGCACGTCGGGTCGCGCCGCCCCTTGCCGAACGACCTGGATTCGGACTACGTTCGGTCCATGCCCCTCTCGCAACGCGTCCGCAGCATCTCCTACCTCAAGGCCCACGCCGCCGAGCTCGTCCGCGAGCTCGACGCGACCCGCGAGCCGCTCGTGATCACCCAGAACGGCGAGGCGCGCGCGGTGCTCCTCGACGTCGCCAGTTTCGACGCGCTGCAGGAGACCGGCGCGCTCCTCAAGATGCTGGCGATCGGCGAGCGCGAGGTCCGCGAGGGCGCGGTCCAGACCGCCGACGAGGCGCTCGCGGCGCTGCGGCAGGTGGAGCCGTGAGCGCCCGCGTGCTGCTCACCGACGCCGCCGCGCACGACCTCGACGAGGCGTACGCCCGCACGTACGCCGCCGGCGGCCCCCCCGAGGCAGACCTTTTTCTGGACCGAATCGAGGACGCCTTGGCGGCGTTGGCGGCGGCGCCCGACCGCGGCGCCCCCCTCCCCGACCTCCTCGCCCTCGGGCGCCGCGACGGCTTCGAACGCCGCGACGGCCCCTGGCGCTGGATCTACCGCCACGCCGGCGACGAGGTCCACGTCGTCGCCCTCGCCCACGAGGACCGCTCGATGCAGTCGCTCCTCACGCGCCGCCTGCTCGACGCGTGACGTCGCGACGCCCGCCGCGGGGCCGAACGGCGCGACCCCACGAGAACGCCCCGCACCGGTGCGGTGCGGGGCGTGGCTGGTGGAGGCGGCGGGAGTCGAACCCGCGTCCGAAGCCCCCTCAGCCCGGCGTCTACGCGTGTAGTCTCCGGTTTTCGTTCGGCGACGCGGACAGGTCGGAGACCCACCGTTCCGCACGCCTAGGCGCCTAAGGTTCTCGTCGTCGGGCCGGCGTCGGGACCGTCGGACCAGTCGGTTTCGGGACGTCGGGCCTGGCGAACCACCGACGGGGTTTCCAGGGGACGCTGACTACGGGTTACGCAGCCAGAGCGTAGTTCTGGTTGCCGGTTAAGGCGTTGCAGCTTGATGACGCGGCCAGCTGCGTCCGCGACGCGCAACCGGTGCCTCGGTCGAGCCCCGTCGAAGCCGTGTCGCCCCCTCGGGTGCCCACCAGGTGGTCGCTACCGCGAAGGCTACGCCCCTTCGCGGACCCGTAGTCTAGCACGCGCCTCGCGCGCCCTTCGCCGGCCGGGCGACGCGGCCCGCGTGCTACCGTTTCGCCATGAGCGACGCCGCGCACCCCGCGAGGACGGGCGCCCCCCCGGCCGCCGCGGTCCGGATGGAGGGCATCACCAAACGCTTCCCGCTGGTCCTCGCCAACGACGCCGTCGACTTCGACGTCGCCTGGGGGGAGATCCACGCGCTGATCGGCGAGAACGGCGCCGGAAAATCGACGTTGATGAAGATCCTCTACGGCCTGCAGGACCCCGACGCGGGCCACATGACGATCGACGGGGCGGCGTACGCGCCCGCCAGCGCCCGCGACGCCATCGCGCGCCGCATCGGCATGGTGCACCAACACTTCATGCTGGTCGCCCCCCTCTCCGTCACCGAGAACGTCGTCCTCGGCAGCGAACCCGGCCACGCCGCCGCCCTCGACTACGCCGCCGCACGCCGCACCACGCGCAACCTGATCGACCGCTTCGGCTTCGACATCGACCCCGACGAACCGGTCGGCGACCTCCCGCTCGGCCGCCAACAACAGGTCGAGATCCTCAAGGCCCTCTACCGCGACGCGCGCATCCTGATCATGGACGAACCCACCGCCGTCCTGACCCCCCAGGAGACGCGCGGGCTGTTCCGCTTCCTCCGCGAGTACGCCGCGGAGGGCCACGCCATCGTCTTCATCAGCCACAAGCTCGACGAGGTCATGGAGATCTGCGACCGCATGAGCGTCATGCGCGACGGCGCCATGATCGGGACCGTCGAGCGCGAGGCGACCGACACCGCCAAGCTGGCGACGATGATGGTCGGCCGCGAGGTGCTGCTCCGCGTCGACAAGGTCGACGCCGACGTCCGCGAGACCCGCCTCGCGGTGCACGACCTCCGCCTCCGCCACCCCGACAAACCCAAGGACCTGCTCGCCGGCGTCGACCTCGACGTGCGCGCCGGCGAAATCCTCGGCGTCGCCGGCATCGAAGGGAACGGCCAAAGCGAACTCGTCGAGTGCATCACCGGCCTCCGCCCCCCCGACGCCGGCACCGTCACCCTGCTCGGCGAGGACGTCACCGACGCCAGCGCCCGCAGCCGCCGCCACGCCGGCCTCAGCCACGTCCCCGAGGACCGCAACGCCCGCGGCCTCGTCGGCAGCTACGACGCGGCGATGAACGCCATCCTCGGCGACCACCACGACGCCCCGTACGCCGGCCCGCTCGGCCTCCTCGACCTGCCCCGCATCCGCGAGCACGCCCGCGCCATCATCGCCGCCTACGACGTGCGGCCCACCAGCATCGGCGTCCTCGCGCGCGCCTACTCCGGCGGCAACGCCCAGAAACTCATCGTCGCCCGCGAACTCGAGCGGGACCCGAAGGTCCTCGTCCTCGCGCAACCCACGCGCGGCGTCGACATCGGCGCGATCGAGTTCATCCACCGCCAAATCGTCCGCGCCCGCGACGAGGGCCTCGCCGTCCTCCTCGTCAGCGCCGACCTCAACGAGGTGCTGTCGCTGTCCGACCGCATCGTCGTGATGTACGAGGGCGCCCTCATGGGCGAACTCGACGCCGCCGACGCCGACCCCGAAACCCTCGGCCTCATGATGGCCGGCGCGACGGTCGACGCCGCCACCGCCGACGCCGCGTGAACGACCCCAGCGCCCCCGCGCCGGTGGCGATGCTCGACCTCGCCGGCGAGGTCGCCGACCACGAAGCCGTCCTCCTCGACGCCGTCACGCGCGTCCTGCGGTCCGGCCAGTTCGTCGGTGGGCCCGAGGTCGACGCCTTCGAACGCGCGGTCGCCGACCGCCTCGACGTGCCCCACGCCATCGGCGTCAACAGCGGCACCGACGCGCTCCGCATCGCGCTGGAGGCCGCCGGCATCGGGCCCGGCGACGAGGTCGTCACCAGCCCCTTCTCGTTCATCGCCACCGCCGAAGCGATCGCGCGCGTCGGCGCCACGCCCCGCTTCGCCGACGTCGACCCCGACACCCTCAACCTCGACCCAGGCGCGGCCGCCGCCCTCGTGACGCCCCGCACCCGCGCGCTGCTCCCCGTCCACCTGTTCGGCCTCCCGGCCGACGCGGCGGCGCTGCGCGACCTGGCGCGCGACCACGACCTGTTCCTCCTCGAGGACGCCGCCCAAGCGTTCGGGGCGCACTACCCCGCCCGCTGCGCCGGCTGCAGCGACGCGCCGCGCTGCCGCGCAGCGAGCCGCGACGCGCTCGCCGGCCGCGCCGTCGGCGCGCTCGGGGACGCCGCCGCGTTCAGCTTCTACCCCACCAAGACCCTCGGCGCGTACGGCGACGCCGGCCT
>JAVLCF010000062.1:6257-14530 GCA_031581195.1 Trueperaceae bacterium
CTGATCACCACCCACGACGACGCCGTCGCCGACGCCGCACGACGGCTCCGCGTCCACGGCTCCTCCGCCGCCGAGAAGTACCGGCACGAGGCGCTCGGCCACAACTCCCGCCTCGACGCGCTGCAGGCCGCCATCCTGTCCACGAAACTCGCGTGGGTCGACGCCGACCGCGCCGCCCGACGCCGCGTCGCGGCCGCCTACCGCGCCGCGCTCGACGGCGCCCCCGACGTGGTGCTCCCCCCCGACCGGGCGGAGCACGTCCACCACCAGTTCACGATCCGCGTCCCCGCCCCCCGCCGCGACGCCGTCGCGGCCGCCCTCACGGCGGCCGGCGTCGCGTCGGGGCGCTTCTACCCCGTCCCCCTCCCCGACCAGCCGGCGCTCGCGCCGTACGTCGTCGACGCCACGCCCCCCGTCGCCGCCGACGCCGCCGGACGGGTCCTGTCGCTCCCCATCCACCCGCGGCTCGGGGAGGCCGACGTCGACCGCGTCGCGCGCACCGTACGCGACGCCCTGCGGAGCTGACGCCCCCCACGGCCGCGCGTCCCGCCTCCCGGCCCTCAGAGGGCCTGCAGGAACCGCCGGAGGTGCGCCGCGAGCTGCGGGAACTCGATCAGGAACGCGTCGTGCCCGTGCGGACTCCGGAGCGTCGCGTACTGCGCGTTCGGGAGACGCTCGGCGATGGCGCGCTGCTCCGCCTCGGGGTACAGCACGTCGGTATCGATGCCGAGCACCAACGCCGGCATCGTCATCGCACCCAGCACCTCCCGCAACGGACCGCGTCCCTCCGCCAGGTCGTGGTCGTCCATCGCCCGCGTCAGGTACAGGTACGTGTTCGCGTCGAACCGCTGCGACAACTTCACGCCCTGGTAGGCGAGGTAACTCTCGATCTCGAACCCGACCGACAACATCCGCGCCAGCACGTCCGAGCGGCCCTCGTCCGCGGCGGCGTCCGCCTCCCGCGACGCGTCGACGCGGTCCCGCCCGAACTTCGCCTCCAGCGAGTCGAACGACCGGTACGACATCATCGCGACCGCCCGCGCCAACCCCAACCCCGCCTCCGGTTGCGCCTCGAGGGGGTAGCGCCCCCCGTTCCACGCGGGGTCGGCGGTGATGGCGCGCCGCGCGACGGCGTTCAAGCCGATCGCCCACGCCGAATGCCGCGCACAACTCGCGATCGGCACGATCGACCCCACGAACGTGGGCTCCATCGCCGCCCACTCGAGGACCTGCATGCCGCCCATCGACCCGCCGATCACCGCCGCGAGCCGCGTCACCCCGAGCCGCTCCAGCAGCCGCTTCTGCGCCCGCACGACGTCGCGCATCGTGTAGCGCGGGAACGCCGGCCCCCACGGCGCCGCCCCGTCGGGCCGGAGGCTGGCCGGGCCCGTCGAGCCGTAGCACCCGCCCAGGACGTTGATCGACACCACGAAGAAGCGGTCGGTATCGATCGCCTTCCCCGGCCCGATCAACGGGTCCCACCAACCGGGCACCTGCTCGTCGTCGTGCGTCCCCGCCGCGTGCGCGCTCCCCGTCAGGGCGTGCGCGACCAGGACGGCGTTGTCGCCCGCGGCGTTCGGGTGCCCGTACGTCTCGTAGGCCAGATCGACCGGCGCCAGCGTCCCGCCCCGCTCCAGCGGCAACGGGTCGTGCGCGTCCGCGATGCGCATCGTCCGCGTCCGCACGCGCCCCACCCGTCCGCCCGGCAGCCCCCGCGTGCGCGCCAGCAACGCCTCGTGGTCGCCCCACGTCTCGTGCACCAGGCGCAACGGCGCGTCGTCCTCCGCGCCGGCCGGCGCCCCCCGCCGCGGGTCGCGCTCCTTCACGCCCCCACCGCCCGGCGGGCGCCCGCCAACGCCGCTTCGAGGTCCGCCTCGACGTCCGCGACCGTCTCGATCCCGACCGAGATGCGCAGGTCGGCGGGCGTCACCCCCGCCGCGCGTCGCGCCGACGGCGTGAGCCCCGCGTGCGTCGTGGTCCACGGGTGGATGACGACGGTCTTGGCGTCCCCCACGTTCGCGAGGTGCGACATCAACCGGACGCGGTCCAGCGTCGCGCGCGCCAACGCCTCGCTCGCGAACCGCACCGTGAGGACCGTCCCGAAGCCGCCCCGCAGCACGCGCCGGGCGACGGCGTGCGACGGGTGGTCCTCGAGCCCCGGGTAGACGACCGTCTCGACGCCGTCCAGCGCCCGCCACGCGCGCGCCAACGCGAGCGCCGACGCGCTCGCCCGCCCGACCCGCAGGTCGAGGGTCTCGAGGCCCTGCAGCAACGAAAACGCGGTGTGCGGCGACAACGTCATCCCCATCGTGGCGAGCCCCAGCCGCCGCGCCGCGGCGGCGACCGGCGCCGCAGGCGCGCTCGCCAGCGGCGAACGCCCGCGCGCGTCGGGCCGATGCAGGGCGGGGAACCGGTCGGGGTCCGCCCCCCACGCGAAGCGGCCGCCGTCGACCAGCGCCCCGCCCATCGCGACGCCGTGCCCCCCGATCCACTTCGTGGCGGAGTGCACGACCAGGTCCGCGCCCCACGCGAGGGGGCGACACAGGAACCCCCCGGCGCCCCACGTGTTGTCCACCACCAGCGGGACGCCCGCCGCGTGCGCGACGTCAGCGAGGGCGGGCAGGTCGGGCACGTGCCCGCTCGGGTTGGCGATCGACTCGACCCACACCCCGACCGCGCGTTCGTCCAGCGCCGCGGCGACGGCGTCCGGCTCCGGCGCCACCCAGCGCACCCGCACCCCCCACGGCTCCAGGACCTCTCGCACGACCGACGCGGTGCCCCCGAACACCTGCTCGCTCACGACCCACGTCCGGCCGGGCGCCGCGAGCGCGAGCATCGCGATCGTCGTCGCCGCCTGCCCACTCGCGAACGCCACGGTGCCGCCGGCCCCCGCCCCCTCGAGCGCCGCGAGGCGCGCCTCGAACGCCGCGACGGTCGGGTTGTCCATCCGGGCGTAGCGGTCCCCCGGCGCGGTCCCGGCGAACACCGCTTCGGCGTGGTCGGCGCTGCGGAACACGTACGACGTCGTCGCGTGGATCGGGACCGCCCGCGCGCCGGTCGCGGGGTCGGGCCGTTCCTGGCCCGCGTGCACCTGCGCCGTCGCGAAGCCCCGCTCGCGCGTCGCGCCGTCCTCGTGGACGCGTTCGTCATCGTCCCGCACGCCGGCCTCCCTCCCGCCGCGACGCCCACGCGTCGCGGCGAGCCCCGAAGGACTCGCCGCGACGATACCCGGGCGGTCGCTGCGCCTGCAGCGACCCGGGGTCGGCCCTACTGCGCGCGACCGTTGATGAACGTCGCGTCGCCCGCCTCGGTCGTGACCGTCACGTCGCTCCCGCTACTGGTGACCGTGCACGTCACGCCCCCCGGCGCGGCGCTCCAGCCGTACCCGCTCGTCGACGTCGCCTCGGCCTCGCAGTCACCTCCCGAGAGATCGAAGGCGTCCAGCGCCGTGGCCAGATCGTCGCCGGAGTCGGCGGATTCCGCGACGACGGCGGTGTAGACGTTCGAGCCGTGCGCCTGCGCGGCGCGCTCGACGGCGGCCGTGCGGGCCCCCAACAGGTTGGGGATGAGGACGGCGGCGAGGATGCCGATGATCGCGATGACGATCAGCAGCTCGATCAGGGTGAAGCCGTGCGTGCTGCGTGTGCGCATGATGCGCTCCTCTCGGCGGGCGACGCGGACGAAGCATGAATGAGGGCCGCGCGCCCTGGGGCAGTGCGGGACCGAGCCGATGACTCGCGTCCACGCCTCAGTCTACGGGACCGCGCGACCCCCGACGTGACGGATGCCCACCCGCCCCGCGTCGCGTGGCCGCGGCGACCGGGCGCCCCGGCGTGGTACACCCTACGCGTCCCGCCGGCTCGACGCGGTGGCGACCCCCGAACCTGGTCAGGCCGGAAGGAGCAGCCATAAGGGGTGATCGTCAGGCGCCGTCGACCCCCGGCGGGACGTTTCGTGCCGGCCCGCGCCGCACGCCCCTCACCCCGCGGTGGGCGCCCCGACCTCCACCCCGTCCAGGTCCGCCCGCAGGGCCGCCAGCAGGCCGTCGGTCGCGGCATCCAGTAGCGCGACGACGTCCGCGAAGCCGTCCGGCCCCCCGAAGTAGGGGTCGGGCACGTCGCCGTCCGCGGGCCCCTCGACCCCCGCCGGCAGGAAATCCAGCATGCGGACCGCCCGCCCGGGCGCCATCGCCTCGAGCGCCGCGAGGTTCGCGCCGTCCATCGCGACGACGAATGCGAAGGCGTCCAGGTCCTCCGGGCGCACCTGGCGCGCACGGAGCGGCGACAGGTCCACCCCGACCTCCAACGCCGCGGCGCGCATGCGGGGGTCCGGCGGCTCGCCGACGTGCCAATCGCCGGTCCCCGCGGAGTCGACCCGGACGCGGTCGGCGAGGCCGGCCGCGTCGAGCTTCGCGCGGAACATCCCCTCCGCCGTCGGGCTGCGGCAGATGTTGCCGAGGCACACGAACAGGACCGACGTCGTCGCCCCGCTCATCCCTTGATCCCCGGCCGCGCACGGAACACGCGCGAGACGTCCTGGATGCGGCCCAACATCTCCTTCAGGAACTCGATCTCGTTCTGGTCGCGCACGTCGACGCGGATGTGGATGCGCGCCTCGGTGGCGGACTGCACGTCCGCACTCACCCGCGTCGCGGACTTGCTCATGCCCGCCAGGACGTCCAGCACGTCCTTGAGGAGGGCGGGGCGGTCGATGCCAATGATCTCCAGGTCGATCGGGAACACCTCGCCCGACGGGAGGTCCCACGTGACGTTCACGAACCGCTCCGGTTCGGCGTGCACCAGGTGCCGGACGTTCGGGCAGTCCACCCGGTGGACGCTGACCCCCCGCCCGCGGGTGATGTACCCCACGACGTCGTCGCCGCGAACGGGGCTGCAGCACTGCGCCAGGTTGGCGGGCGCGTCGAGGCCGTCGACGAACACCCCGCCGATGCTCTTGCGCGGCGCCTCCACCGTCTTGACGCTCTTCTCCCGCTGCCCCGCCGTCTCCGGCGCGAGGACCTCCACCGCCTGGCGGGGGTGAAGCCGCCGGTTCGCGAGCGCGAGGTACAGGTCGTCCGGCGACTCGCTCGCGAGGAGTTCGCGGGTGGCGTGCTCCAACTTCGCGCGGGTCGTGAGGTTCGCCACCGACAGGTTCTTGCGCCGCAGCGCCCGCTCGAGCGCCCGCTTGCCGGTCTCGAGCTTCTCGGTCCGTTCGCGCGCCCGGAACCAGTGCCGGATCTTCTGCTTCGCGCTGCGCGTGACCGTCAGGTTCAACCAGTCCTGGCTCGGGCCGTAGGTACTGCTGCGGTTCGTGAGGACCTCGACCCGGTCGCCGGTCGCGAGCGGGTGCCCGAGCGGCACGATGTCGCCGTTGACGCGCGCCCCGATGCAGCGGTGGCCGACCTCGGTGTGCACCTGGTACGCGAAATCGATGGGGGTGCTGCCGCGCGGCAGGTTCAGGACGTCCCCCGCCGGCGTGAACACCAACACCCGCTCGCCGAGCACGTCGTGCTTGACGGCGTCGACGAACGCGCCGGCGTCGTCGGCGTCGGCGTCGGCCTCGAGCAGCTGCTGCATCCACGTCAGGCGCTTGCGGACCTCCTCGCCGTCCTCGATGCCCTGCTTGTACGCCCAGTGGGCGGCAACGCCGTACTCGGCGATCTCGTGCATGCCGCGCGTCCGGATCTGCACCTCGATCGGGTGCCCGAGCGACCCGACGACGGTCGTGTGGAGGCTCTGGTAGCCGTTGGGTTTCGGCACCGCGACGTAGTCCTTGAAGCGCCCCGGGATCGGCGTCCAGAGGGAATGCACGATCCCCAGCGCGCGGTAGCAGACCGCCTTCTCCGCCTCCTCCCCCACCAGCTCGGTCTTCGAGCGCATCGGGTCGATGACCGCGCGGATGGCGGTGAGGTCGAAGATCTGCTCGAGGCCCTTGTTGTCGCGGTGCATCTTGCGGTGGATGGAGTACAGGTGCTTGCTGCGCCCCGACACCTCGAACGCCAGGCCCTCCTCCGCGAGGCGCGCCTCGAACGTCGCGATCGCCGACGCGACGATCGCTTCGCGTTCCTCGGTCCGCATGCGCACCTGCCGCGCCAACTGCCGGTAGCGCTCCGGCTCGAGGTAGCGGAACGCCAAGTCCTCGAGCTCGTTCTTGATGTGGCTGATCCCCAAACGGTGCGCGAGCGGCGCGAAGATCTCCAGGGTCTCCTTGGCGATGCGTTGCTGCTTGTGGGGCGGCATCGCCTCGAGCGTCCGCATGTTGTGCAGCCGGTCGGCGAGCTTGACGAGGATCACCCGGACGTCGCTCACCATGCTCAGCAGCATCTGGCGGAGGTTCTCCGACTGCTCGTCGGCGTAGACGCGCACCGCCAGCTTGCTGATCTTCGTTTCCCCCTCGACGATGCGCCGCACCGTCACCCCGAAGCGCGCCTCGACGTCGTCGAACGTCACCTCGGTGTCCTCGACCGTGTCGTGCAGCAGGCCCGCGCACAACGCGTCGGCATCGAGGTGCATGTCCGCCAGCAGGCCGGCCACCGCGACGGGATGCGTGATGTACGGCTCCCCCGACTTGCGCAGGACGCCGGCATGCGCGCGCTCCGCGACGGCGTACGCGTCCCGGACCCGCGCGAGGCCCGCGCCGTCGAGGTAGTCGAGTTTCGCGTCCAGGCGGTCGCCGGCGACGTCGATCACGACGTCAGGCTACCACCGGGCGGGACGCCGGAGCGTCCGCGGGGACGCGTTTCGCGGCGTCAGGCGCCGGCGCGACGCCGCGACAGGCGCTGCAGCAGCCCCAGGCCGACGACGCCCAGCGCGACGTTCGCGATCCACGGCCCGACCGCGACGGGCACCGCGCCGGTCTGCGCCGCGAACTGCCCGAGGGTGGACAACAGGTACCAGGCGAGCGTCACGACGAGCGACACGCCGAACGCCACCCCCCGCCCCTGCACCCACCCGAGCGACAACGGCAGCGCGACGAGGAGCAACACGACGTTCGCGAACGGTTCCGCCAGGCGCCGCATCAACGTCACGCCCGCCGTCCGGCGGGCGTTCGCGTCCGGCGCTCCGCCCCGCCAATCGCGGGCGAGCTCGCTCAGCGACCGGTCGTCCTCGAACCCCCCGCGCGAGTAGCGCGCGACGAGCGCCTCCTCGTCCACGCCGAGCACTACCTCGAGCGGATCGTCCGGGTTCGCCGCCCGCGCATCGAGCGGCACCAAGGCGCGAAGGCGCGCCGCCGCGTCCTCCGCGGGGGCGTCGAGCGCCGCCAGGTCCACCACCACCGTCCGGTGGCCGCGCAGCTCGAGCGCCGTCCCCACGAACCGTGCGCGGTCGGCGGTGACGAGCGTGAGGCGCCGTCCGTCCCACCGCTCGAGGCGGACGTCCTCCACCGCCCGCCCGCCGTCGACCGTCCGCTCGAAGGCGAGCGTGAAGTCGCCGACCGGTAGCGCGCGCCCCGCGAGGCGGAACAACCCCGTGCTGCCGGCCGTCATGCGCCAGTACTCGCTCGCGACGTACGCGTGCGTCCGCGGCGTCACCCACTGGTACGCCGCGAGGGTCGCCAGGGTCGCCACCGCGCCCGCCGCCAACAACGGCACCAGGATCCGCACCAGCGGCACGCCGCCCCCCAACAACGCCAGGATCTCCTTGTCGGCCCGCATCCGCCCGAACGTCAACAGCGTCGCCAGGACGAGGGCGATCGGGAGGGTCTGCGCGAGCGCCGTCGGCAGTTGCGCCGCCAACCAGGTCAACAACGCCCCGACGCTCGCGCCCGCCAGCCACGTGAGGCGCGGAAGCGTCGCGCTGGTGATCGCCAAGACCCCGTACAGGACCGCCCCGAACACCAGCGCGGGGATCGCTTCGGCGAGCAGGGCGCGGTCGATGCGCTTCACGGCGTCCCACCGTACCCCTCGATCCGGGCCGGAAGGCGCAACGGCGGGGGGCCCTCGAGCGCCAACGGCGGCAGCGTCAGACGGACGTCGACGCGCACCTCGCCGTCCTCCGCGACGTACCCGGCCGCCACGCGACCGCAACAGTCGGCGGAGGCCACCTGCAGCCCGTGCCGCACCCAGCGCGGCGGTCCCTCCCCCCGCGCCCACGGCGCGACGTCCAGCGCGAGGCTCGGCGTGAGTTCCACACGGCCGCCGCCCGAACCGCTCCGCAGCACGAGGCGTCGCGACGCCCCGAGCGTGACGTCGGTCGGCCCACGGCCCGTCCGGCCGACGCGCAGCGACGCCTCCCCGCCCTCCGGCCACGCCACCGTCTCCGTCGCCTCCCACC
>JAVLCF010000063.1 GCA_031581195.1 Trueperaceae bacterium
GGTTCGCGTTCCACTACCCCACGATCGACGACGCCGCCGACGCGCTCCTGAAGACGTGACGCCACTCTCGCCGCGTTGAAGGAGCGGACGTCCCTCTCCGAACGTGACGCTTTGCACGCTTGTACGTGGACGCTGGCGTTCATGCTCGCCGATTGAAGCGCACTGCGGCCGCGTATCGATTTGCATCGTTCGGAATGGGTAGGCTGCGTCGTGACGTCGCACCGTTTTTCCTTTGGTCCACACGCACGCGACGCGCTTCTCGTCCTCCTCGTCACGAGCCTCGCATTCACGATGGCGCAGCACCCCACCGGCGCCGCCGTCGGACCGCTCGTCCTTGCCCTACTCCTCGGTGCCATGCTCGCCTCGACACGCTGGGCGCGCGGCATCCGACTTGGCGAACGACCCGCCACCCGCTATTTCGCGCGTGACGCGCTCCGCATCGGCATCGTGCTGCTCGGGGCGCGTCTCGACGTGCGCGTCCTCTTCGAACTCGGACCGCTCGCCTTGGCAGGAAGCATCCTTGGGGCGCTTGTCGCCTTCTTCGCCATCGAACTGGTTGGCCGGATCACCGGCATGGACGCTCCGCTTCGCCGCGCGCTCGCCATCGGTACCGCCATTTGCGGTGCGAGCGCAATCGCTGCGGCCCTACCCCTCCTACGCGCCAAAGCCGAGCACGCCTCCCTCGCCATCGCTACCGTAAGCCTCGTCGGTACGGCCGGCGTGCTGGCCTTCGCCGCTTGGCACGCTGCCGGCATGATGCCTGCACCACTCCTCGCCACGATCGCGGGAGGGACCCTACAAGAGGTGGGTCACGTCGTCGCCGCCGGCCAGACGCTCGGGCCCGAAGCCAGTGAGCGTGCGCTCCTCGTCAAACTTTCGCGCGTCATCCTGCTTGCACCCGCCCTGCTTGCCCTCGGTTGGTTCGCACGCCAATCCACCCGCGTAGACGATGCCGTCCACACGCCGCTCGTACCACGCTTCGTCGCGGGCTTCCTTGCCGTCAGCGCCCTCGTCAGCCTCGGCGTCGTCCCCGCCCCCCTCGCTCACCTGCTCGCCACGGCCGGCGTGCTGACGACCGCGTCCGCGATGGCCGCGATCGGTTTCGGCGTGGACGTGCGCGTCCTCCGCACCTCGGGCCGTGCAGCCGTCGCGATCGGTACGGTGGGGTTCCTCATCCTGCTTGCCGCGATGACGCTGTTCTACGCGATCGCGTTCCTTTGAACGAACGCAACGAAAAGCGAACGTTTCCCCCTCGAAGCGCTGCGCATCGCCCGGCGGCGCCTACACGCCCTTGCCGTACTCCCCCGCCATCACATGCTCGACACCCAACGCGCGTGCCACTTCGTGCGCACAGTACGGCGTACGCAGCATCCCCTTCCCGATGAGCACCACGTCGCACCACCCCTCCCGCACCGCGAATTCCGCAAGTGCTGGGTGATGTAACGCACCCACCGCCGCCACCGGCTTCCCCGTCGACTCCCGTACTCGCCGCGCGTACCGCAGCTGATACCCGGGGTACGCCTCCGGGCGCGCAGGACCGTTCCCACCACTCGAAACGTCGAACACGTCCACGCCTGCCTGCACCAACTTCGGAAGCAGCGCATCGAGGTGCGTCACGCCATACCCGCCTGGCTGGTACTCCCGCGCGCTCACGCGCAGCCACAGCGCCACCGACGCCGGCAGTGCGGCCCGCACCGCCCGGACCACGTCGAGCGCGAACCGTTCCCGATCGCCGTAGGCGTCCTCACGAAGGTTCGAAATGGGCGATAGGAACTGGTGCATCAGGTACCCGTGCGCCGCGTGCAACTCCACGACGTCGACACCCGCACGCGCAGCGCGCTCCGCTGCCGCGGCAAACGCATCGACGAGGCCCGCCACCTCATCCGCCTCCAACGCACGAGGCACCCTCCTGTCGGGTGCAAACGGTACGGCGGAGGGTGCAACGACGTCGCCCTCGAGCATGCTCTTGCGGCCCGCGTGCGACAGCTGCACACCAAACGCGCCACCCTCCGCATGCACGGCGTCCGCCACGCGCGCGAACCCCGCCTCCTGCACTTCGTTCCACAACCCCAAGCACCCCTCCGTGATGCGGCCCTCGGGCGTCACGTCCGTCATCTCGGTCAATACGAGGCCGGCGCCCCCCACCGCGCGACTCCGGTAGTGCGTGTCATGCCACGCGGTCGGCACGCCATCTCCATCCGCTCGGTACTGACACATCGGAGACATGCCGATTCGGTTTCGTAGTTCGCCTCCAGGCTGCGTGAACGGTTCGAACAAGGCTGCCATCTACGTATCCTCCCCTTCACCGAGCGCCAAGCGTGCCACTGCCGACGCCTCACGCAACGCCCATGCCACGTGGTTGACGCGCCGTTGCAGCGACACGCGACGATGCTTGACCTCGTCGGCGTCGTCGCATGCGAGCAGCGCTTCGACCTCAGCGAGGACCGGCACGGCGGGTTGCGCCAAGGCTGGGTCATGCTCGAAGCTCGATCCAGCCACGTACCCCAGAGGCACCAAGTGCCGAGCGAGTGCCTTCTGAACCTGCCACGCCTCACGCGATGGCTGCGCCTCCCAGCGTGCCTCCACACGTTCGAGCATTGCGACGAGTTCTTCGGCACGCGTCGCCAGAATGGAGACGTCCAACCGGTCTCCAAGCCGTCGTGACCAATCGCGAAAGCGGACGGCAAGGTCCTGCGCCGTAGCGCGATACGACAATGGAGCGATGGGCGCCACGCATACCTCATGCACGAGACGCAGGTACACGCGGCAATCTCGTTCCAAACGTGCAGGATCGACCTTGTCCGTCGTGTCTTCCGGCGTGTGCCACCACCAGCCAAACCCGCCCGCGCGACTCTTACCGAACATCGCGCCGAAGGCGCGACCCGCCACGTCATCACCGCGCGGCTGTTCCGACAAACCCATCAGCACGCTCGACACACCATGCCCCCAGAAACTCTGGTCGCCCGCCCGTTCGAAACGCACCCCTTCGTACGCCTGTCCCGTCTCCTCCGCAATGGCGCGGGCGGCAAGTGCGAACGTTTCCGGCATGCTGGGCGCTTGCGTCAAGTCATCCGCTCCGACCCCGCCCACCGAATCGATGTTCACGTGCAGGAGTACCCGGTCGCGAAGCTGCTCGGCGTGATGATCGGCGTACCACTGACTTCCTGCATAGCGACCATGCGAATGCCCGGACCAGAACAACACGTACAAATCACGACGTAGCGCATCCCGCTGACTCGCCATCACGGTCGCGACTTCCAGCATCGTCGCGTTGGCACCGCCATTGTCCATGGCGCCAAGGTGCCACGCGTCGACGTGACCACTGAACATCACGGCACTTCCATCGCCATTCGGCGCTCGCAACGTCGCCTCGAGCAAGGGCAACGTGCGCCATCCCGTGTGCACCTCGGTTCGCATCGTCGCCGTTTCGGACGCATCGATCGCGCGGGCCACGACCTCCTCCTCGCTCCCCGCAATCGAAACGACCGGAATGCGATTCACCTCTCCGAGCTGCTGGACTGCGGGACTCCCCCACACGGGCGAAACGACCATCTCGTAGCGTTGCTCCGCGTTGATGAACACGGCGCCGACCGCACCCCGGTTGGCGAGTTCGCGAACCGCTCCGGGCCGTGCAAGACCGTACTCCACGGCGATACAGCCCTCCACCGATGCTGCACGCGCCCACGCAAGCGGCGCCGTCGTGCCCACCGTGGAGGCCGCCATGGCATGCGTGATGCACGCAACGTCATGACCCTCGACGGCCAGCGCCGCTGCGCCCGGCTTGCTGACGTACCCATCGTGATCGAGGCGCCTCACCTCGTACCCTGCTTCGCGTACGACGCGTTCGGCATGCGCGAACGCGGCGGCCTCCTCCTCGCTTCCCGACATGCGTACGCTCGTCGAGAACGCCTCCAGATGCGCCCACAAGCGCTCCGAGTCCACGAGGTCGACCACGTCCTCTCGCGTGGGCATGGTCATGGTCACGATGCCGCCATCCCTTCTTGGATGCTTTCGGCGGGAAGCAGTCGAACGATCCGTGCTGCGAGATCGTCCGCCACGTGCTCCAAGAACAATGTGCCCTGTTCGGGCGTGGCGCGTCGCGCATCACCCCACGTTCCGTGCGAGGTGAACGGTGCAATCGATCGCTCCAGGCGCGTCACGGCCGGGTCGCGCGTCGCATCGAGGTAGGCAGCGACGTCCGTGGGCGCAGGCGCCACCTCGCGACGCACCAACTCGGGACGCTCCGCCATCACGGCAGCCGTCTCCTGCTCCCCGCCGTGCGCACCCCACAGGTCCGAAAGGGGCGATCCGTACGCCGCTTCGACCTGCTCGCGCAACGCCGCACCCGTCTGCAGGGGCAACATGCGTGCATGCACGAGCGTAGCGTCGGGCACCGCATCCGCGAGTTCGCTCACGGCCAGGTCGATCGCCACGCGGTTTCCACCATGACCACTCAGAAACGCGAACTGTTCGAACCCTTGCTCCGCATACCCTTGCACCACCTCGCCAAGCACCGTCGCGAGCGTCCGATTGCTCAGGCTCGCCGATCCCGGGTACCGACGGTGATGCGCTGCGAAGCCGAACGGCGTGGGTGGCGTGGCAAGCGCGTCGAGCCGCTTCGCCACCCGACTACCCACACCGCGCGCGATGATCGTATCGGTTCCCAGTGGGGCGTGCGGACCATGGTTCTCCGTACTGCCGAGCAGCACGACGAGGCGTCGCCCACCGCGTTGCAGGTAGGCATCCACGTCGGTCCAGGGAAGGTCGTCCAACATGCGTGACGTCGTCACGGTCACACTCCGTTCGTGCGCGTATCGAGCGCGTCGCGCAAAGCGTCGGCCACGAGGTTCACGGCCAATACCGTGAGGCCGAGCGCAATGCCGGGCATGGTGATGATGTGGGGTGCAAGGCGCAGGTAGTCCCGACCTTCGGAAATCATGTTCCCCCAGGAAGCCATGGGGGGTTGCGCACCCAGACCCAGGAAGCTCAACGCCGCTTCGAGCATGATGGCGCGCGCAATGAACACCGCGCCGTACACCAGGAGAGGCGAGAAGGTGTTGGGCACCACATGGCGTAGGAGAATCCCGCCATTGCGCGCACCCAGCGCATCTGCCGCTTCGACGTACTCCTTCTCGCGGAGCGAGAGGACCGTCCCTCGAATCAACCGCGCGAAACTCGGGAGCGTCCACACCGCGATCGCGAGTTGCGTGTTGAACTCGCTTGGGCCCAGCGCACTCACGATCGCAATGGCGAGCAGCAGGTAGGGAAAAGCCAGCAGGACGTCCATGACGCGCATGATCAGGTCGTCGATCCAACCGCCGAGATACCCGGCGATGATGCCGAAGAATGCACCTGCGACGAGACCGATGGCGGTGGATACGACGCCGGTCCGCAACGCCACACGCGCGCCGAACAGGATGCGCGACAAGATGTCACGACCGAACTCGTCGGCACCAAGCAGGTAGGTCCCCCCAGGCGCAGCCCGCCGGTCGGGCAAGTGCTGCTGGTACGGATCGAATGGCGCGAGGTACGGCGCGAAGATCGCAGCAAGGACCACGAGCACCAGGAAGGCGAGACCGATCACGCCTGCAGGACTTCGGAGGAACCTTTGCAGGGAGCGGTTCTTGCGCCAGGTGAAGAGGTTCGCTGCCGTCGTCATGCGAACCGGATCCTAGGGTCGAGGAAGGCATAGATGAGGTCGACCGCCAGGTTGACGGCGACGAAGATGATGGCGAGAACCAGAACGGCGCCCTGCACGACCAGCAGATCGCGGGTCATGATGGCGTCCACCATCAAGCGGCCAATCCCTGGCCAGGAGAAGACGGTTTCGGTCAACACGGCGCCTCCCAACAACAATCCAAATTGCAGGCCAATGACCGTGACGATGGGAATGAACGAAGCTTTCAGGGCGTGGCGCCACACGACGGCGCTGAAGGCGAGACCCTTCGCGCGGGCGGTGCGAATGTAGTCCTCGCCAAGCGTTTCGAGCACTTCGCTGCGCGTAAGCCGAGAAATCATTGCGTAACTGTTGAGCGCCAGCGTGAAGGCAGGCAGGACGTAACTTGCGAGCCCATCGCGCATGCCGCCTATGGGCAGGATGGGCCAGGTGAATCCAAAAAAATAGATGAGGAGCAACCCGATCCAGAACACCGGCATCGACAAGCCCACGAGCGACGCGGTGGTGAGGATCGCATCGATCCACGTGCCGCGATACACCGCGGAAATCACGCCGGTGGGGATGCCGAAGAGGACGATGAGTACGAGGGCGGCGACGGCGAGTTGCGCGGTGGCGGGGAGCGCATCGAGAAGCTCATCGGACACGTTGCGCTTGTTGCGATACGACTCGCCGAGGTCGCCGCGGATGACGTTGCCGAGGTAGAAGCCGTACCGCTCGAGGAAGGGGCGGTCGAGCCCAATCTCGGCGCGCGCCGCTTCGATCTGCGCTTCGGTTGCCGTCTCGCCGAGCATGATGCGGACGGGATCGCCCGGAGTCAAGCTCAACACGGTATGGATCGTGAACGTGATGCCGACCAACACCGGAATGGCCCACAGCAACCTGCGAATCACATAGGCGTACATGGGTGTTCCTCACGCGGGGGAATGGCGGGCGGGCGGGCCCGTGGAGGGGGGAGGTCGGTACGGAACCGACCTCCCATGTCGACCGCATGGGTCATGCGGCTCGCATGCGCGTGGTCACTCCTTGGTGACGGGGGCGAGTCGGACGTAGTACTCACCGGGGTGCGGAACGTAGCCCTTCACCCACTCCTGCACGACGACCGTTTCGCGCGTCTGGTAGATGGGGATCCAGACGACGTCCTCGACGATTTGCTGTTGCGCGGCGGCGTAGGCGGCGAGGCGCACGTCGGGATCAAGGTCGACGCGGGCCTCGTCGAGCAGGGCGTTGACCTCCGCGTTGTCGTAGTGCGCGCGGTTGGTGCCGTAGCCTTCATGGAAGTTGGTGTAGAGGCCGAAATCGGCGTCCCCGGTGAGCGTGACCCATCCCAGGGTGAACAGGTTGTAGTCGACCTCGTCGAGGGCGAGCGCACTGAGGTAGGCGCCCCATTCGCGTTGCACGTACTCGACCGTCACGCCGATCTCGCGAAGTTGCGCGGCGACCGTTTCGCTGACTTCCTTATCCTTGAGATCGCGGCCCACCGACGCCCACTGTGTGAGGCGGAGGGGGTCTCCGCTCGCGTCGACGAGTTGGCCTTGCGCGTTTTGTTCGTAGCCCGCCTCGGCGAATAGGGCAAGTGCGCGTTCGGGATCGTAGGCGTAGCGTTCGACGATGTCGGTTTCGGCGTAGCCGAACACGCCGGTGGCGAGAACGCCCGTGGCGGGCTCCATGGCGTCCTCGACGACGAAGGCGTTGATGGAGTCCACGTCGATGGCATGGGCGAGCGCTTGGCGGATGCGCGGATCACCGGTGGGTTCCTGCGTGAAGTTGAGGCCGATGTACACGACGCGCAGCCCGGGCGTGTCGTACACGGTGTAGCTCGGGTCTTCTCGGATCATGGGGAGTTCGGCCGGTGCGGCACGGAGTAGCATGTCGGCGTCACCGCGGATGAAGGAGAGCATGCGTGCGCCTTCTTCAGGCACGACGCGGAACTCCACTTCGGCAATCTCGGGTACGTCGCCATGATAGGCCTCGTTGCGTTCGAGGAGGATGTACTCGTTCGTTTGCCACTCCACGAAGCGGAAGGGGCCGGTGCCAACCGGATTGCGGCCGTACTCGTCGCCGTACTGTTCGACGGCGTCCGGGCTGACCATGCCCACGACGAAAACCATGCTGAGGTGGTTGAGGAGCGGTCCGAGCGGCCCGTCCGTGACGATGTCGACCGTGTACTCGTCAACGACCTCCGCGCCGACGATGGGACCGAGCCAGGATGCGCCACGCGCGGGCGATTCCGGATTGAGGACGCGCTCGAAGGTGAATTGCACGGCTTCTGCGTTGAAGGGCGTGCCGTCGTGGAAGGTCACGCCTTCCTTGAGGTAGAAGCGCATGCGTTCTTCGTCGATGCGTTCCCAGGAGGTCGCGAGTCCGGGTTGGATCTCCATGTCCTCGTCGAGCACCACGAGCGTTTCGTAGATGTTGTTGTAGACCCACACTTCGGGCGCCGTCGTGGCGCGTTGCGGATCGAGTGAAATGGCGTCGCTAGGACGCACGATGACGAGGCGCTCGTCTTGCGCAATCGTCACGCTGAACAGCGAGACGAGGACCAACGCCAGGACCGATACGGACAGTCGTAGGGACCAACGCATCTGCCAACCTCCTTCATTGTGCGAGCTTTTGGAATGAGCTCACAACAGAAATGCTATATCAAGACGTCATTTATTGCAATGTTTTTCGTTTACTCGTCGAGACGGGAGGCGCGCGACAGGAACATGTCCATGCCCGTGTACAACGCTTGCGCTTCTTCGGCCACCGTCTCGCCCCGCGCCGAATCGAACTGCCACACGGCGTTCACGATCGCGTACGCCAGCGCCGTTGCAGCCACCATCGACTGGTAGAACGCCGTGCTCTCCGTAGGGACGAGGAAGGTGTCGTCGGCGATGCGCGCGAGGTGCGAACCCGATGCATCCGTGATGGCCACGAGCCGCGTTCCCTTTCCCTTCGCATGCGTCGCGACCCGCAGATGCGACGCACGGTCCCGCCAGAATCCCACCACGATCATCACGTCCTGCGGACCGAGGGCGGCGACTTCGTGCGCGAGGAAGCTCGACCCGCGCATCTCGAGCCGCACGTCGTAACCAAGGAAACGGCACTGGTGCGAAAGGATGTGGCCCACTGCGGCGTAACTACCCGTCGACACGATGACCGTGCGGCGCGCCGTTGCGATGTCGCGGCCCAATTTCACGATCTGCGCTACATCGACCGTCTCGAGCAGGTCCTCTAGGTTTTGTGCGTCGCGCTCCAACTGCGCTGCTACGAAGTCGGGATCGATGCGCGACGTAATGCGCACGCGCGCCTGCTCGAGCGGTTCGAGCGTGTTGAGGTACGCGGCCCGAAGATCGCGTTTCAGGGCACCGAAACCCGAGTATCCAAGCTCCTTCGCGGTGCGAATCACCGTCGAGACGCTCACGTCGAGCTGCTCGGCGATCTGCTCGATCGTCACGCTCGCACCGGCCATGGGGTTCGACACGAGGAACTCCAATACCCGCTCCTGCTTACGACTGAGCGAACCGATGCGTTCGGTCAGGGCCGTAGGGAGCGGGTAGCGATCGAGTAGCGTTTCGGACACGTCCGAGCGTCCTCCAAGGGTGGCGTTCGCGTGTGCAGACTTCAATCGACGTACTGGCCACCGTTGATGTCGGTGATCTCCCCCGTGATCCACTCCGCGCCGTTCGACGCGAAGAATAGCACCGCCGCTGCAACGTCTTCGGGCCTGCCGAAGCGCGCCATGGGAATCTGGCCGAGGATCTCCTCGCGGTGCGGGCCCTCCGTGATGCGCGACGTGTTGGGCGTGTGAATCAAGCCTGGACAGACGGCGTTGACCGTGACGTCCGGCGCAAGCTCCTTCGCCAGGCCCTTCGTCAAACCGATCACGCCACCCTTGGCTGATGCATAGGCACTCTTGCTGACCGTTGCCGGAGGCCCTCCGCCATGCTTTCCGGAGATCGACGCGACGTTGATGATGCGCTGGTGCGGCCGGTCGCGCATTTGCGGTGCGAGACGATGCGCCCATGCCCACGCACTCATCATGTTGCGTCGAAATGCGCTTTCGTAATCCTCCGGACCGATCTCGAAAAACGTCCGGGGTTCGCTCCCCCCCGCGACGTTGACGAGCACGTCCGCCCGACCGAAATGACCGAGCACCTCGTCCGCCATGCGTCGCACGTCCTCGTAGTCCGAGGCGTCACCGGTGACCGCCAACGCGCGCCGCCCAAAGCCGCGCACCTCGTCTGCAACGCGTCCTGCAGCGTCGCCGCGAATGTCGACGACCGCGACGTCCGCACCCGCCTCCGCCAGCGCGCGGCTCGACGCGCCACCAATGTTGCCACCGCCTCCCGTGACGACCGCCACGCGGCCCGAAAGGTCCACCAACGAATGTGCCATCGCTTCCTCCTTCGACTTCGCTCCGCATCGATTTGCATCATTGCGGAAGTGACCGCGAACGAATGACATATTATCGTGCCATCGCTGCGCATGCCACGTTTCGCTTCATGGTGTACCCGCGCACGCCACCACGCCACGCCCCGTGAGGTGCCATGTCCCACTCCCGAGTCCGCGCCATCCGCAACGAACGCCCCGCCGGCCGTAGCGGTGTCACCACCATGCACCCGCACGCTGCCGAGGTCGCCACCCACGTCCTCGCAGAAGGTGGTACCGCCCAAGACGCCGCCCTCGCCGCGCTTGCCGCCATGAGCGTCGCCGAACCGTTCATGAGCGGCCTCGGAGGTCACGGCGCTCTCCTCGTCGCACCCCCCGACGATGCGCCCTACCTGCTCGACGCAAGCGCATGCGGGCCGAGCCTGCCACCTACCCTGCCCCCACCACACCGAGGCGTACGATCCACGCCCGTACCGCACGCCATCGCAGGCTGGATCGGGCTCCACGAAGATGGAGGCAGCCAACCCCTTCGCGACCTGCTCGCCCCCGCCATCGACGCTGCGCGATACGGCCTTCCCGTCGCCTGGTACACCGCCCTGATGATCGCCGCGCACGGACGACTCCTCGCCAGCAACCCCGCTGCACGCGACGTGTTCCTCGCCCGCGAAGGTCTGCCACCACAAGCCGCCACCTCCGACCGAACCCCAGCCGACCTACTCGTCCAACACGACCTTGCCGATACCCTCACGCGCGTCGGCCACTACGGACTCGCCGAACTCACCGAAGGCGAGACGGCCGACCGCATCGCACACCACCTCGCGCAGCACGGCGGTTTCGTCACCGCCGACGACCTGGCACGCATCACACCCGCGTCGCGCACGACGCCCCTCACCGGCCATTACCGCGGCTTCACCGTGCATGCAGGCCCGCACACGAGCGCAGCTGCCAGCTTGATCGAAATGCTGCACATCCTCGAGGACCTCGATCCAGGCGTTGCACATCTCGGCTCACCCGCCTACTACGCCGCGATTGCCGACGCGCAACGCGCCGCATTCCTCGACCGCGAGTGGCACGGCGACCCCGACTTCGAACGCGCACCCCTCGACGCATTCTGCGACCCGGTACTCGCACGCCTCCGGCAAACGGACCTCCATGCCGCAGCCGGCGGGCCGCTCCCCCTACGCAATCTTCATGCCGATGGGTACCCCACACTCGCGACGTCCACCCCTCCCCGCAACGCAAGCGACGAAGCGTCCACCACGCATCTCAACGTCGCCGCGCCCGATGGCACCCTCATCACCGCCACCTTCACGCTCGGCTACCCCTTCGGATCCGGCATCGTCACGCCCGGCACGGGTCTACTCCTCGGCAACACGCTGTACCAGTTCGACGCCGACGCCAGCCACCCCAACGCCTACGCCGCTGGGAAGCGAGCCGTCTGGAATGGAGCACCCGCCATCCTCACCCACGAGAACGGAACCCGCATCGCCATCGGCGCGCCTGGCGGACCGAAGATTCCAGGCGCCATCGCCCAAGTACTCGTCGCCCACCTCGCCTACGGACGATCACCACAACGCGCCACCGAAGTGCCGCGCATCATGCAAGCGGGCGACGTCGCCTATCTCGACGACCACGCCGACCCCACGATCTTCGAAGCCCTCCACGCATGGGGACGCGACGTGCGCCCCAAACCCGAAGGGCCGTTCCAATCCAACTTCGCGCGCCCCAGCCTGCTCGTACGCGACCCACATGGAGGCGTACGTGGCGGCGTCGACGCGCCCCGCCTCGCCACCCTCGCCCTTACCTAATCCCTTCCCGAAAGGAACCACATGCCCAGCGACCCCGACGCACCCACCCTGGAGACCCTCCGCCATCACGTCACCACGCACCACCCACGCGCCCTAGAGCGCCTCGCCCACCTCGTGAACCACGACACGCCAAGCCTCGATGCCGCCGCCAACGACGCTGCACTCCGCACGCTCGCCACGTGGTGCGAGGAGCATGGTGCGAGCACCGAACGGCTCTCCGCGACCGCGCCGCATGCCAACCACCTAGCCGCGCGTTGGCACGCACGCGGTGACGCGCGCGTTCACATCCTCATCCTCACGCACGTCGACACCGTCTGGCCCATCGACGAAACCACCCGGCGTCCCTTCGCCATCGAAAACGACCATGCAACGGGACCCGGCATCTTCGACATGAAGGCTGGTATCATCCAAAGCCTCGAAGCCGTCGACGCCTTCCGCTCCACCCGCGAAAGCGACGATGCAGACGTCACGCTCCTCATCACCAGCGACGAGGAGGTGGGAAGCCCCACCTCACGTAGCCACATCGAACGTGAAGCCCGCGACGCAAGCGTCGTGCTCGTCACCGAACCATCCAAAGAGGGTGCCCTCAAGACGGCTCGCAAGGGCGTCGGGATGTACCGCGTGCAAGCGATGGGCCGCGCCGCACACGCCGGACTGGAACCCGAACGTGGTCGCAGCGCCATCCTCGAAATGGCGCGCCACATCCCGACCATCGACGCCCTCAACGACCCCACGTGCGGCACTACCGTCACCGTCGGTACGATTGCCGGCGGCTCGGCACGCAACGTCGTTGCCGAACGCTGCCACATCGACGTCGACGTCCGCACCGAAACGCTTGAAGAAAGTGCGCGCGTGCACGACGCCCTCATGAACCTGCACGCCATCGATCCTGACGTCACCCTCACCATCGAAGGCGGGACGAACCGTCCACCCATGGTGCGTACCGCATCCACGAGCCGACTGTACGAGCGCGCGGCTGCCCTGGCACGCTTGCTCGACGAACCCGTCGCAGAAACCATGGTCGGGGGGGGAAGCGACGGGAACTTCACCGCTGCCCTCAACCGCCCCACCCTCGACGGTCTCGGTGCCGTGGGCGTCGGCGCGCACGCGCAACACGAACGCATCGACGTGCAACGTTCGTTGCTCGTCCGCACCACGCTCCTCGCCGGTCTCCTCGCCGACCTCACGTTGAACGGCACGCCTGACGCACGATGATCGACCGGCCGTACCACCGCCTCGCCTAGGCCTCCGCGTACGGCCTCGCCATCTCGATCCAGCTCTCGCTCGCCTTGCCGCTCGTCACCTTGTACGCCGTCGAACTTGGTGCGTCCGCCGCCCTCACCGGCCTGCTGCTGACGAGCGGCTTCATCCTCCCGACCTTCGCGTCCATCGCCGTCGGTCGCTGGCTCGACCGCGTGGGCACGAAGCGCGGCACGCGCCTCGGATCCCTCGGGTTCCTCGCCGCTCCCCTCCTCGCTGCAATCAGCCCCTCACTTGCCACCCTTACCCTCGCGCACGTCACGATCGGCATGGCGCAAGTCGCCAGCGTCATTGGCGTGCAACAGTACGTCGCCGGCATCCCTACCGCCCGCGAACGCAGCTTTGGGGTGTTCGCCACGTTCGTTTCGATCGGGCAACGAGTCGGACCCAGCCTCCTCGGCATCGGGCTCGCCATCCACGACGATCGCTGGCTACTCGTCTTCACCAGTACCCTCGGCCTCGTCAGCCTGCTCGCCACCACCGCCATTCCCGGCACGCACGCCTACGCTGCCAGCAACCCGCCTTCCGCGACCGACTCGCATGGGGCTGCACGCCACGCAGCCAGCCACGTAGCCCGTCCCGCGGCGCGCACGGAAGCCACCGAAGGACGGGATGATGCAACGCTATGGACGACCCTCCGAAGTCGCTCGGCCGCCGGCACGCTTGCCGCGAGCTTCGCTACGCTCTTCGCCCTCGCCGTGCACCAAACCTTCTTCCCCGTCGACCTCGAACGGCAAGACGTTCCACCCACACGGCTCGGCATCATCATCGCCATGCGCGGCTTGGCTTCCGTCGCCATTCGCCCTTTCCTCGCCACCCTCACGCGCCTCGTGGGCACCCACGCACGGCTCCTTGCGGGCGCCATGCTGGTCACCGCGGTGGGTCTCGTCACCATCCCCATTTCCGGTCACGTCGCTCATTGATGATGGCCTCGCTCGCCCTCGGGGCAGGCACGGGCATTGCACAACCGTTGACCATGGTGATGCTCGTCAACCTCGCGACCGCGAGCCGGCAAGGCGCCATGCTTGGCTCACGCCTCACCGTGAACTTCATCGCCATGGCCACCGCGACGCTCCTCGTGGGAAGCCTCGCCACCACGATCGGATACGGCGGTACGTTCCTCACCGTAACGCTCATCCCCCTCGCCGCAGCTCGCCTCGTGATGCACCGCGCACGCAAGCCAGAGGCCCACGCCCACCCCTCCGAATCGCCGCTCCACGGCCTTACGCCAGGCGCAGCACGAAGTACAGCCTCCTGCGCGATTGACGCCCGGCGCCGGTTGGCGCGGGGCGGTGCCGGAGGGGCGTACGGGGTGCCCTCGTACGGTGTCGGGCGCCGTCAGCCGCTGCGCACCGTCCGGAGGACGCCGACCACCGTCGGGACGGCGACGACGACGTGCATGA
>JAVLCF010000064.1 GCA_031581195.1 Trueperaceae bacterium
CGAGCAGCAGGAGCGCGAGGCCCCCGAGCGCCGTCAGCATGCCGTCTCCCTCCCAGCGCCGTGCACCGGCGCCTCCGAAAAGGCGAGGCTACCGCACCGCGTGCCGGGGGGCAGGACGGACGCCCAGCGGGGCCTGCCGGGCGTGGGGCGGGGTTGGGCGCGTCGAGGTGGGTGGGGGCGTCGGAGCGGGTCAGGCCGCCAGGGTGGCGCGCACCCGGTCGAGGTCCCGGAGGAGGCCGGCCTCGTCGCGTCCGTACTCGAGGGTGACGCCCCACGGTCGGGTGCGGGCGAGGGTCCAGGCGAGCAGCGCGAGGTCGGCGTCACGGAGCGTCGCGTGGGCGTCGTCGAGGGTGCCGTCGCCGCGGGGACGGGGCCCGGACACGTGGATCTGGCGGACGCGGTGGAGGGGGAGCGCCGCGAGGTAGGCGTGCACGTCCCTCCCCTGCGCCGCGGCGCTCACCTGGGCGTGCGCGAGATCCAGCAGGAGGCCGACGTCGGCGGCGCGCGTCAGGTCGGACGGGAAGGTGGGGTCGCACACGTGCGCATAGGCGGGCCGTGCGGGGCGGGTGCCGTCCGGCGAGGGGCGCGCCTGGTCGTCGAGGTTCTCCGCGAGGACGGGCACGTCGACGGCGTTCCGGAGGGCCGCGAGCGTCGCGGTCGCGCGCGCGAGGACGACGTCGCGCGGGAGGGTGGGGGTGCGGGCCTGCATGCCGCCGTCGTACGCGACCTCCGCGGCGGCGAAGCCGACGTGGACGCTGAGCCACGGCGCGCCGGTGGCGGCGAGGCGGGCGCGGGTGACGGCGAGCGCGTCCCGGTGCGCGAGGGCGTCGGGGTGCGCCAGCGACCAATCCCAGACGGGCACGTGCAGCCAGAGGGGGTGGTCGGGGTAGGCGGCGGGGGCGTCGTCGGTCTTCGCGCCGCTCGTCTCGACCGCGACGTCCGGGAGTCGCCCCTCGCCGGCGAGCCGCCGGGCGAGGGGCGTGTCGTTCACGGCGAGGCGGGGCGGGTCAGCGGGCGTCCTTCGCCCTCCGGAGTTCCTGCAGCAGGAGTTTCGTGACGGCGGTGTGGCAGGTGGCGCAGGAGACGTCGGTGCCGAGGAACGGCGCGAGCGCCTCGAAGCTGGTCACGCCGTGCTCGCGGATGGCGTCGCGTACGCGGGCGCTGCTGAGGTGGTGGTCTTCGCAGACGTCGTGGTGCTCCACCTCGGGTAGGTCCCAGCGGTCGGGGTCGGCCTGGTACTCGGCGTAGCGGGCCTCCCAGAAGGTCCGTTCGAACTCGACCATGGCGACCTCGAAGCCCTCCATGTCGTGGGCCAGGTCGACGCCGTGCGCGGAGAGGCGGGCCTCCTCCTCGAGGAACGGCACCTCGAGGTCGATCAGCAGGTCGACGGCGCGGGCGACGAACGGGCCGAGCTCCTCGCCGCGGTCGCGCAGCGCGCGGATCCGTTCGGGGGTCCAGGGGTCGTCGGGGGTGTCGACCATGAGGACCGGGAGGACGAGGTCCTTGGCGTTCCCGACGGCGGCGACGGCCGCTTCGATGAAGGCGCGTTCGTTGCGGATCACGGCGTCCTCCCTAGCAGATGCGGGGCAGCTGCTCTTCGATGGGCATCTCCAGGATGCGGCGGCTGCCGTAGGCGGTTTCGACGATCGGGGTGCCGGCGGGCTCCTTGACGATGTCGCCGATGATCGCCGCTTCTCGGCCGTGCGGGTGGGCCTTCATCGCGCCGAGCGCGGCGTCCGCCTCGTCGGGCGGGACGACCAGGAGGACCTTCCCTTCATTGGCGGCGAGGAGCGGGTCGATGCCGAGCATTTCGCTGACGTCCTCGACGACGTCGTGGATGGGGACCGCGACGTCGAAGATGCGCAGGCCCCAGGGGCGGTCCAGCACGATTTCGTTGCCGACGGCGGCGAGACCGCCGCGCGTGACGTCGCGCATGAAGCGGACGTTCGGGGCGACCTCGCGGACGCGGGCGAGGAGGCCGGTGAGGGGTGCGACGTCGGACTCGAGGTCGACGCCGATGTCCAGCCCTTCGCGCCGCGACATGACGGCGATGCCGTGATCGCCGAGCGTGCCGTTGACGAGGATCTTGTCGCCGGGCCGGATCTCGCTCGCGCCCATGCGGACGTCGTCGGGCAGGAAGCCGACGCCGGCGGTGTTGACGAACAGGCCGTCGCCCTTGCCGCGCTCGAGGACCTTCGTGTCGCCGGCGACGATGGCGACGCCGGCCTCGTCGGCGGTGGCCTTCATCGAGCGCACGACCCGCTCGAGCTCCTCCATGTCGTAGCCCTCCTCGAGGAGGAAGGCGGCGGTGAGGTAGGCGGGGGTGGCGCCCATGACGGCGAGGTCGTTGACGGTGCCCGCGACCGCGAGGCGTCCGATGTCGCCGCCGGGGAAGAAGGTCGGCGTGACGGTGTGCGAGTCGGTGCAGAAGGCGAGGCGGCCGGGACGGTTCTCGAGGATCGCGGCGTCGGTGAGTTCGGCGAGGGGGGCGTTGCCGAACTCCGCGACGAACAGCTCCTGGATGAGTTCCAGGCTGAGTTTGCCGCCCGAGCCGTGCGCGAGGCGGACGGAGCCGTAGCGGGAGCGTCCGGCGGTCGCACCGGAAGGCGTACCGGCGGGGGCGTCGGCCGCGGCGGTGGGGGCGTCGTCAGGCGACTTCGACATGAATCTTCTCCTTGCCCATGCCGAACAGGTACCAGGCGCGGCAGGTGCCCTCGTGACTCACCATGCACGGTCCGTAGGGCGCGTCGGGGGTGCAGAGTTTGCCGAAGACGCCGCATTCGTCGGGGCGGATCTGGCCGAGGGTGACCTCGGCGCAGCGGCAGCCCTTGGGGTGCTCGGCGCCGGCGAGGTCGAGGGTCTCGAGGTGACCGGCGAAGCGGTCGGTGGCGGCGTACCGGCGGTAGGCGGGCCGCAGCTTGTAGCCCGAGGCGGGGATCTCCGCGATGCCGCGCCAGCGGATGGGGGCGAGCTCGAAGACTTCGTCGAGCTCCCGTTTCGCCTTTTCGTTGCCGTCGTACTTCACGAGGCGGTTGTAGGGGTTGTCGATGCGCGGGGTGCCGTCGCGGATCTGCTCGAGGAGCGCCACGATGGAGACGAGGACGTCGGCGGGTTCGAAGCCGCCGGCGGCGCAGGCGATGCCCTGTTCGGGGAGGTGTTCGTAGACGCGGAGGCCGGTGATGGTGACCGCGTGTCCGGGGAGGATGAACCCCTCGATGTCGAAGCCGTCGAGGGTCGGGAGGAGGTTCGTGGCGGGCGGCGTGTAGTAGTTCGCTTCGATGATGCTGAGGTTGTCGGGGACGCCGCGCTTCAGCATGGCGGCGACGGCGACGACGGTCGTTTCGAAACCGACGCTGAAGAACACGACCTCCTTGTCGGGGTTCTCCTGCGCGAGGGTCGCGGCGTCGAAGACGCTGTAGACGGTGCGGACGTCGCCCCCTTCGGCGCGCGCGTCCAGCAGGCTCATGCGGACGTCGCCGCGCCGTTCGCCCTCGAGGGGGATGCTGCCGGGGACCGCCAGCATGTCGCCGAAGCTGGTGACGATGGTGTCGGGCCGCAGCGAGAGCTGGATGGCGAGGTTGACGTACTCGTTGTCGCAGACGCACACCGGGCAGCCGGGGCCGGCGAGCACCTCGATGGTGTCGGGGATCAGGTCGCGCAGCGCGAAGCGGCCCATCTCGTGCTCGTGCGTGCCGCAGATGTGCATGAGCTTGACCGGGCGGCCGATCTCGTCGGCGAGCGACGCGATCTTCGCTTGGAGGCCGGCGACGACGTCGGCGTCCTTGTAGACGTGCGGGTCGAAGGCGTGGGCGTCGACGTCAGGCACGGGTCTCGGGCTCCAGGTAGGTCTGGATGAGCTTCAGGTTGGCCTTCGCTTCCTCCGGCTCGATGCGGTCGATTGCGAAGCCGGCGTGCACGACGACCCAGTCGCCGGGCTTCAGGTCCTCGACGAGGCCGATGAAGCAGTGTTGCGCGACCTCGCCCACCTTGATCAGGCAGGTGTCCTCGTCCATCACGTCGACGACCTCGTGGGGAATGCCTAGGCACATCGCGGTCTCCTTCCTCGTTCATCGGGCCGGCGTCAGCGGGGACGCTCGGCGGCGACGCCGGCGCCCGCAGGTGCCCCGGCGATGGCGGTGCGTTTCTCGGCCTGGCGCTCGCGCAGCCACGCGGTCCAGGCGTCCATCCCCTCGCCGGTGCGAGCGGAGGTCTCGAAGACGGTGGCGGTGGGCGCCACCTTGGCGATGGCGTCGAGCGCCGCGTCGCGCTCGAAGCCGACGGCGTCGGCGATGTCGATCTTGTTGACGATCACCGCGTCGGCGTCCTTGAAGATGCGCGGGTACTTGAGCGGCTTGTCCTCGCCCTCGGTGGTGCTCAGCATCGTGACGCGGAGGTCCTCGCCGAGGTCCCAGGCGGCGGGACAGACGAGGTTGCCGACGTTCTCGATGACGACGACGTCGAGGTGCTCGACGTCGAGGCCGTCGACGGCGCGCGCGACCATCTCCGCTTCGAGGTGGCAGACGGCGCCGGTCACGATCTGGACCGACGGGGCGCCGGCCCCGTGGATGCGGACGGCGTCGTTGTCGGTCTCGAGGTCGCCGACGACCACCCCGACCCGGAGCGTGTCGGCGAGGTCGGCGACGGTGCGTTCCATGAGGGCGGTCTTGCCGGAGCCGGGCGAGGAGACGATGTTGAGGACGAGACGGTCGCCGAACCGCGCGCGGTTCTCGGCGGCGACGCCGTCGTTGTGCGTCATCAACGACTTCTGGACCTGGACGGTCCGGACGTCGCTGCCGTCCACGCCGCCGTGGGCGTGGAGGGCGACGTCGCGGGTGCCTGGAGCCTGACTCATGATGGACCTCCCGTTCGCATCACGTGACCTCGAGGTGCGCGAGGTGGAGTTCGCGCCCTTGCCATAGGTTCGCCGATGGCGTGCCGCAGGTGGGGCAAAGCGCCACGCCGTAGCGGTTGTCGAGCTCGAAGTCGGCCTCGCAGCCGGCGCAGCGCGCCATCGCGGGGAGGTAGTCCACCTCGAGGCGGGCCGCTTCGGCCATCGTCCCGTCGCGCGCGCCCTGGAAGGCGAACTCGAGCGCTTCGGGCACGACGCCGGCGAGGGCGCCGATCTCGAGGTGGATGGCGTCGATGCGCGACGCCCCCTCCTCGCGGGCGGAGTGCTCGGCGAGGTCGAGCATGCTCAGGACGATCGACATCTCATGCATGCGCGAGCTGCTCCTGCGCGGCGATGGCGCCGAAGACGATCGCTTCGGTGTCGAACGGCTCGTCGGGGCGGATCGTCGGGTCGCGGTCGGCGACGGTGACGCCGTGCGCCTCGAGTTCGCGGAGCACGACGGTCGCGAGCGCGCCGAGGCGTTCGCGGATCGGGTCGCTGAGGACCGCGCCGACCTCGCCCGTCTCGAACTCGAGGGGGCGGACGCCGATCGCGGTGATGGTGACGTCGGGCAGGTCGCCGTGGAGGTCCATGGCGGAGAGCAGGTCGGGAACCTCCCACTCGTGGGAGGAGAGTTTGCCGTAGCCGATTTCGCTGGGGACGTCGTCGCGCCCGAACCGGTAGACCTTCCCGACGGGCGCGGCGACGGCGTCGACGAGCACGACGTGGTCGTACTCGGCGATGAGGTTCAGCAGGTGCCAGCCCAGGGTGCCGCCGTCGACGACGTCGACGTGGTCGGGGAAGGCGTAGCGGGTGCGCAGGTAGTGCATGAGGTGCACGCCCGCCCCCTCGTCGCCGTAGTAGACGTTGCCGACGCCGAGCACCAACAGCGGGCGTGCTTCGCTCATGTCCTCACCCTTCCTTCGCGTCGTCCTCGGCCGCCGGTTCGCCCGGGGCGTCGAAGTCGTCGTCGGTCGCCGCGCGGGCGTCCGGCATGTCCTTGGCGGCGAATCCGGAGATGATGCCTTCGACCAGCAGGTTGCCGGTGCGCATGCTGTTCCAGACCGCCATGTAGATGTGCACGAGCGTGAAGAGGATGAAGAACCACATCGTCACGTGGTGCAGCGTGCGGACGTTGGCGATCCCGCCGAGGGCGGTCTCGATCGGGGCGAGCAGGCCGGCGCTCCACACCGCGATCCCGCTCTGCAGGTAGGGCGCGGCGATGAGGATGCCGGTGACGCTGATGACCAGCAGGGCGGCGTACAGCGCGGTGTAGACGAGGTACTGCAGGGGACCGTAGTTGCTGTAGGTGAAGTGCGGGTGTTCGCGGCGCATCAACAGGTAGAAGGCGAGCTGGTCGCGCCACGCCCTCCAGTTGACGAGGATGGGCGCCATCTTGAGTTCCTTGCCGAGGCCGAGGCGGCCGCGTTCATTGATGAACAGGAACTGGTAGATGCGCGCGATGGTGAAGGCGAGCAGGATCCAGCCGGCGGCGACGTGCCAGCCGCGGACCTGCGCGAGCACGAAGGTCGACGAGGTGTCCCCGGTGAGGCTGCGCGCGAGGAACGGGTTGCCGAGGTAGATGCCGCTCAGCACCAACCAGATCAGCAGGGCGTTGCGGATCCAGTGGGCCGCCCGGACGTAGCGCCCGAAGACGTACACGACCATGCGGGGGCGTCCCTCGCGTTCCAGCACCACCGCGTCCTTGCGGGGCGGCAGGCGGCGGGTGTCGGTCGTCACGGCGTCACACCTCCACTTCGAAGCGGGCGATCTCCTCCCCGTCGCGGTTCAGCACGTGGACCGCGCAGGCGAGGCAGGGGTCGAACGAGTGGATGGTGCGGACCACCTCGAGCGGCCGCTCGGGGTCGGACATGGGTTGCGTGACGAGGGCGGCCTCGTAGGCGCCGCGCTGTTCGCGGCCGTCCTTCGGGCTGGCGTTCCAGGTGGACGGGACGACCGCCTGGTAGTTGGCGACCGAGCCGTTCTCGACCGTCAGCCAGTGGCTGAGGCTGCCGCGCGGCGCTTCGCCCATCGCCCAGCCGGGCCCGTCCTTGGGCTCGTAGCGGTTGAAGAAGCGGTCGTCGCCGTTGGCGACGTTCTGCGTGAGGTTCGTGACGAGTTCGGGGACGTAGTCCGCGATGATCTTCGTCTCCAGCCCGCGGGCGACGGTGCGGCCGACGGTGGAGTACCAGAAGTCGAAGGGGACGCCGATCGTGTCGGTGAAGCCGTCCATGGCGGTCTGGACCTTCTCGTCGCCGGCGGCGTACGCCACGATGAGGCGCGCGAGGGGGCCGACCTCGACCGGTTGGCCGTCGTAGCGCGGGGACTTGATCCAGCTGTAGCCGCCCTCGGTCTTGAGGGTGCCGTCCTCGTTGAGGCCTTCGTAGTTCGGGTTCGTCTGGCCGTCGAGGGGGTGCAGCGCCGTTTCGCCGCCCTCGTAGTCGTACCAGGCGTGCGCGACCTCCTCGGCGATCTTCATGGGGTCGACGTCGTGCACGGTGCTCAGGTCGCGGTCGAGCACGAGGCCGGCGGGCAGGAAGTGGGCGCGTTGGGCCCACGGGCGCTCGTCGAGGCTCATGGCGCCGAACGACATGTAGTTCCGCAGGCCGCCGCCCTCGCCGGCGAGCGCTTCGGTGCGGTAGCGCCGGGCGATGAGTTCGAGGTCGGGCAGGTAGGCGCGCTCGACGAAGTCGGCGGACTTCTGGATGAGGAACTGGTACTCGGCGATGCGGTGCGCGTCGAGCGCGTCGCGGGCCGACGTCATGCCGCCGACGATCAGGCTCTGCGGGTGCGGGTTCTTGCCGCCGAAGATGGCGCTGGCCTTGGCGCTCATGCGTTGCACCGCGAGGTTGTCGAGGTAGTGGCTGGCAATGATCAGGTTCTCTTCGGGGCTCAGGCGGTACTTGGGGTGGCCCCAGTAGCCGCCGGCGAACGGTCCGAGTTGCCCCGACTGCACGAACGCGAGGAGGCGTTCGGCGACCTGGGTGTAGTGCGACTCCGACGCGTTGTAGGGCGTGCGGTGGAACTGGTGCGCGATCTCGGTCGCGGCGACGGGGTCGGCGTCGAGGGCGCTGACGACGTCGAACCAGTCCATCGCGTGGAGTTGGTAGAAGTGCGTCGTGTGGTCGTTGATCGCCTGCGCGGCCCAAATGAGGTTGCGCAGCATGCGGGCGTTCGGGGGGAGCGTGACGCCGAAGGCGTCCTCGGTCGCTTCGACGCCGCGTTCGTAGTGGTGGAAGGTGCACACGCCGCAGATGCGTTGCGCGAACATGCCGACGTCCTTGGGGTCGCGGCCGCGCATGATGTTCTCGAAGCCGCGGAAGGCGGTGCTGCTACTCGCGGCCTCCTCGACGACGTTGTTCGTCTCGTCGACTTCGATCTCGATGCGCAGGTGCCCTTCGATGCGGGTGATGGGGTCGATGACGTGTTTCGCGGCCACGATTCACTGCTCCTTCTTCGCGTCGCTCCGCGACTCGGTCGCGGCTTTGACGGCGGTCGCGCCGGCGTGGATCGCGACGCCCGCGGCGGCGGCCCCCAGGGCGACGGTGCCGATGGTGTCGGCGTCCGCGTCGGTCCCGAACGGGGTGGCGTAGACGCGCCCGGCGAGGGGCACTTCGAACGGCGTGAGGGTGTCCCAGAAGCCCGGTTCGCTGCAGCCGATGCAGCCGTGGCCGGCCATGATCGGCCAGGAGGCGCCTTCGTTGTAGCGGACGACGCCGCAGTTGTTGTACGCCATCGGGCCCTTGCAGCCGACCTTGAAGAGGCACAGGCCCGCCTTGAGGCCCTCGATGTCGGTCCAGCCCTCGACGAACTCGCCGGCGTCGAAGTGGCCGCGGCGTTCGCACTTGTCGTGGATGCGGTCCTGGTACGCCCACAGCGGGCGGCCGTAGGCGTCGAGCGACGGCAGGCGGCCGAACATGGCGTACTCGAGGATGGTGCCGACGACGTTCGTGCTGGAGACGGGGCAGGCGGGCAGGTTCACGACGGGCGTGCCGATGCCGCGTTGGCCGAGGAAGTCGGCGACGCCCATCGCGGTGGTCGGGTTGGGGCGCGCGGCGGGGATGCCGCCGTAGGCGCTGCAGGTGCCGGCGGCGATGACGGCGGCGGCGTGCTTCGAGATGTGCTCCACCTTGTGGACGCCGGTCTCGCCGGTCGGGCCGATCGTGAGGTAGCCGCCGTCCTCGGCGACGGGGACCGAGCCCTCGAAGACGGCGATGTACTGCCCGTCGTAACGCTCGATGGCGTCGGCGAGGACGTCCTCGGCCGCTTGGCCGGAGGGCGCCATGAGGATTTCGGCGTACTCGAGGCTGATGAGGTCGAGCAGCAGTTCGTCGGTGCCGGGGTTGGCGTTGCGGATGAGCGCCATGCTGTTCCCGCTGCACGACTGCAGCTCCTGCCAGATGACCGGCAGGCGGGTGGCGACCTCCTGGGCGCGGGCCACGCGCAGGTCGAACATCGGGGGAAGGCCCAGCGTCGCGGTCATCACCGCCGACATCTTCAGGAAGTCGCGGCGGCTGAGGCCGCGGCGCTTGAGGACGTCGTCGAGGGTGACGTCGTGGACCGGGTCCTGCGCTTCGAGCCGGTCGAGGTTCTTGTCGGCCTCCGCCGCGAGCCACTCGTAGTGCTCCTGGGTGCGTGCCTCCAGGTCGTGGGTCGGGTCGGGGCCTGCGTGCCGATGGGCTGTCGTCATGCGCTCCTCCTCGCGCGGTCGATGCGTCCCCCGGGGCGCATCGTGGGCGGGCCGGGTCGCTCCCTCGGCCCTGGGTTCACGGGTTCGGATCGCACCCCCGCCGCATGGCCGGCGGCTGGGGCGTGACGCGATCCGTCCCTCGCGATGCGGCGAACGTAGCAACGCACACGGTGGGCGTGATGGGGCATCCGTCCCCGGACTTCGTGAACGTTTTCACGTGAGGGACGGGGCCGGCCCGCCCCTCCCCCCGGCGGGACGTTCGTCCCTCGGGCCCCTCATGGGTCGCTCCTACGCTTGGGGCAACCGACGCGACGACCCCGCACGACGCCATCGGTCGACGCACGGGCGGTCGGCCGCCACGCACCGGGCGTGGCGCACGCCGCACCCCCTCACCCCGGGAGGATCCCGGCCTCCCGAAAGGACGGAACCGACATGACGCGACGTCCCCTCCCCCGCCTCCTCGCCCTCGCCGTGGCGTTCGCTTCGCTCGCCGCCCTGCTGAGTCCCGCCTTGGCGCAGGAGGGCGAGGTCGACCCGCTCATCGCCCGCGCGCAGGCGCTGTTCGAACCGATCCCCGAGGGCCACGCCGAACTCGAGGACAACCCCTACAGCGACGCCAAGATGGAGCTCGGGCGGATGCTGTGGTTCGACCCGCGCCTCTCCGCCTCCTGGGCGATCAGCTGCAACAGCTGCCACAACGTCGGAATGGCCGGCGTCGACCTGCAGCCCAAGTCGATCGGCCACGACTGGCAGCGCGGCGGCCGCAACTCACCGACGATGCTGAACGCGGTGTTCAACATCGCGCAGTTCTGGGACGGCCGCAGCGAGGACCTCGCCGCGCAGGCGATGGGCCCCATCCAGGACGCCCTGGAGATGGCCAACACCCCCGAGCAGGCGGTCGCCACCCTGAAGAGCATGCCCGGCTACGTCGAGGCGTTCGACGCGGCGTTCCCCGACCAGGAGGACCCCGTGACCTTCGAGAACGTCGCGCTGGCGATCGAGGTGTTCGAGTCGACCCTCCTCACCCCCAACGCGCCGTTCGACCTGTTCATGCAGGGCGACGAGACCGCCCTCACGCAGGAGGAGAAGGACGGCTTCGAGCTGTTCGTCAACAAGGGCTGCGTGAGCTGCCACATGGGCATCAACATCGGCGGGACCGGCTACTTCCCGTTCGGCGTCGTCGAGCGCCCCGACGCGTTCATCCTCCCCGAGGACGACCTGGGCCGCTACGCGGTCACGAACGTCGAGGCCGACAAGTACGCCTTCAAGTCGCCCAGCCTCCGCAACATCGAACTCACCCCGCCGTACTTCCACTCCGGCACCGTCTGGAGCCTCGAGGACGCGGTCCGCATCATGGGCGACGCGCAGCTCGGTGCGACGCTGACCGACGACGACGTCGCCAAGATCACCGCCTTCCTGCGTAGCCTGACCGGCGACCAACCGGAGGTGACCGTCCCGGCCCTCCCGAAGATCACCGAGGACACGCCCCTCCCGACCCCCGCCGCGCAGGAGGACGCGAGCGCCTCCGCGGAGTGAGTCCGGCCCGCGCCGCCCCGCCCGGGGGCGCGCCGCGGACCCCACCCACCCCACGACGAGCAGGCGCCCGCCCCCGAGGGGGCGGGCGCCGCGCCTTGCGGACGACCGTGCGGGGTCAGCCCTGCTGCTTCGGGGCGGGGCAGGTGTTCACGCCCAGCACCCGGTACAACCCGCAGTAGCCGAGCGCGCCGGTCGCGATCAGCACGACCCCCACGATCCCGGCGGCCCAGCCGAGGCCCCCGGCGGCGACGCCGAACACCGGCAGCGCCAGCAGCACGATCCCGATCACGACGCGAACGGCACGATCCAACGGTCCTTCGTTCTTGGTCATGGCGACCTCCTCGCACCCACGCTACCCCCGCCGCCGGACGAACCGCGCGGCACGCGCGACGGGCGTACCTTCGCCGGTGCGTGATGCGCCTTACACTCAGGGACGCATGGGGCGCATTCTTCCCGAACGCACGGCACGACCTCGCACCGCCCCGCTCGCCATCGCGGGCGCGGCGGTCGCCATCTTCGTCGTCGCCATGAGCATCGTGACGCTCCTGACGTGGGCGTCGTACCGCAGCCTGCACGACGCCCGCATCGCGACCCTCGTCGCCCGCACCGATGCCGACCTGAGCTTCGCCACGTCGCTGCTCGAACGCACCTACGCCGAGATCGCCGGCGACGTCGCCGTCACCGCCGCCGCCCCGTCGGTGCAGGCGGCCGTGGCCGGCGACGCCGCCACCCGCGCGGCCGGCACCACCTACCTCCGACGCATCGTGGCGACCTACGGTCGCTACGCCCGCATCCGCCTCGTCGACGCCGACGGGCGCGAAGCGCTCCACGTCGTGCGCAACAGGGGCGGCGCCCGCGCCGTGCCGCCGCGTACCTCCCCCGACCTCGACCGCGCCGCACGGGTCGCCGCCGCCGTCGCCGCGCCCGCCGGCCGCCTCGTCCTCACCGACGTCGCCACCCCCGACGCCGACGCCGCCCACGGCGACGGCGCCGTCGTCCTGGTCGGCTTCGCGATGCGCCTCCCCCCGACGCCCGGCGTGCCACCCCACGTGCTGAGCGTCGAGTTCGACGCGACCCCCCTCGTCCGCCGCGTGTTCGACGTGCTGCGGACGCAGGACCTGGCGAGCGACGTGATCGTCGTGCGCCCCGACGTCGTCATGTGGGCGCCGCCCGACCACGACGCCGCCTGGGCCGACCCCGTCCCGGCCGACGGCCCCCACCCGCTGCTTTCCCGCTTCGAGGGCGCCACCCCGATCCTGACCGGCGACGCCACCAGCGTCCGCGACGCCGACGGGCTCCTCGTCGCCCGCACCCTCGACCCGACCCGCGCAGGGAACGGCCGCCTGCATCACCCCGAGGGCGCCCCCGCCGACCGCTGGACCTTCGTGCGGCACGTGACGCCCGCCACCCTCACGGCCCTCGCCCCGATGCGCGACCCCAGCCAACGCCGCATCCTCTACGCCGTCGCCGGCGTCCTCGCGCTGCTCTCGGTCGCGCTCGCCGCGACCCAGGAACGCGTGCGCGCCGACCGCCGACGCTTCCGGACCGACGCGCTGCACGACGCCCTCACCGGCCTCGGCAACCGCCGCGCCGCCGACGACGCGCTGGCCCGCGAGCGCGCCCGCGCCGACCGCCACGCCACCCCCCTCGCCGTCGCGGCGCTCGACCTCGACCACTTCAAGGCGATCAACGACCGCTACGGCCACCCGGCGGGCGACGCGGTCCTGTGCGCCTTCGCCGCCCTCGCCGCGGAGCACCTCCGCGACACCGACGAACTGTTCCGGGTCGGTGGCGAGGAGTTCCTCGCGCTGCTCCCCGCGACCGACGCGCGCGACGCCCACGCGGTCCTCGATCGGCTCCGCGCCGTCGTCGCCGCCACCCCCATCGACCTCCCCGGGGACGGCACGACGCCGCTGACGACGTCGGTCGGCGTCGCCGTGCTGCAGCCCGGGGCCGGGGCGCCCGGCGACCTCGTCGCCGCCGCCGACGCCGCGCTGTACGACGCCAAACGCGCCGGGCGCGACCGCGTCGTGCTCGCGGGCGGCTGACGTCAGCCGGGCGGGAGGCGGCACGCGACGTCGGTCGTCGACACGCCCCCGACCGTCCAGCCGAGCCCTCCGACCAGGGCGTCGCAGGCGGCCTGCGCCGCGGGCGTCGAGGGCCGCATCACGTCGTGCGTCACCGCCCCGCCGGGGTACGGCGGCGCCCCGAGCTCGACGCCCTCCACGGGGAGGGGGAGCACCCGACCCCTCACGTCGTCGTGGGTCAAGGACTCCGCGTCCTGCAGCCCCAACGGGAGCGCCAGTTCGCGGGTCCGGTCGGCGGCGAACGCGTCGGGCGGCCCGACGTTCAGGTAGACGTCGGTGAGGCTCACGTCGTCGGTGACGAGCCGGACCCAGAACCGGTCGTCGGCCTCCCCGGCCCGCAGCGCCTCGAACGGGAAGCCGTGCCCCGCCTCCAGCACGACGACCGTCGACGCCGACACCGTCTCATCGCTCGCCTCGAGGTCCGCGCGGTAGATCCGCGGGACGGCGGCGTCGGCGGGGCTGAACGGCCGGGCGTGCACCACGCGGACCGGGGCGCCCTCCCCCTCGATGGCGGCCGCCCACCCGACCAGGGTGGCGTCGTAGGCGGCCTGCGACATCCCGCTGCCCTCGAACGTCCCGTCCATGTTGAGGACCGAGCGGACGTCCCAGCCCCCGAGGTCGCGATCGAACGCCGTCGCCCCCTCGAACGCGGACGAGAGGTCCTGGACGCCCGCGACGTCCCACCCGCCGACGTCCCCGTCGAACGACGTCGCGTCGCGGAACATCCCGTCCATCCAGCGCGCCGCGCCGGTGTCCCACGTCCGCACGTCCCCCGCGAACGCCGCCGCACCCTCGAACGTCGAGGTGAAGTCCACGACGTTCGCGACGTCCCACGCCCCGAGGTCTTCGTCGAACGCCGTCGCGCCCTCGAACGTCGCGTTCGTGGAGGTGACGTTACCGACGTCCCATGCCGCGACGCCCGCGCGGAACGCCGTCGCCCCCGCGAACGTCCGGGTGAGGTCGGTCACGTTCGAGACGTCCCAACCGCCGAGCTCCTGGTCGAACGCCGTCGCGTCGCGGAACAGGTCCGACAGGTCGCGCACCGTGGCGGGCAGCCACGTCGGGACCGTCGTGAGGCGCGTCGCCCCGAACGCCGCCCCGGCGAGCGACGTCGCGCCGGTCGCCCCCCAGGAGACGACCGCTTCGACGGTCTGCGCCCCCTCCCCGGCACCGCCCCACGACGCGCCGTCCCCGAAGGCGTCCAGCGGGCCCTCGATGCGCAGCTCGTACGGCACCGGTTCGCTCGGCCCC